>JBOHBY010000374.1:0-4806 GCA_050698635.1 Spirillospora sp. | reverse complement strand
GCCCACACCGTCCGCCGGTACCGGCCGTAGCCGAGGCGCAGCAGGTTCAGGCCGCCCACGCGGCGGACCGGCACGCCCCGCCGGCGCGCCGCCCGCGCCAGCGCCGACGTGCTCACCCCGAGCCGCTCCTCCTCGTGGCCCGCGGCGATGCGGGCCAGGTCGGCGGACGGGTCCGGCACCAGCCCGGCGAGCGCGCCGTTGACCAGCCGCAGCGCGAGCGTGATCAGCTGCTCCACCACGGGGCTGGCGGGCGGCTCGTCCCGCGGGCACTCCAGGATCACGTCGTACTCGGCGGGGCCGCCCGCGCGGACCGTCCGGCCGAAGAACACCTCCCGGCCGATCAGCCCGGACAGCTCCAGCGTGACGTGCTCGGTGACATGCCCGAAGTAGGTGCCGCGCGCCATCGCCGCCAGCAGCCCGCCGGGACGGCCCAGCGAGCAGTGGTGCGTCGACAGCCCCGGCAGCGCCTCCACCAGCCGCTCCGCGAAGCCGGGATGGTCGGTCGTCTCGTGGCCGGTGAGGCCCTGCAGGTCCAGCCGCGCGATCGCGACCGGACGGGACAGGAACACGTTCGGGCCGCTCAGGCGGCGCACATGGTCGAGCCGCACGGCTACTCCTCCTCTTCCGGCCCGCGCATGTTGCCGATCGCCGGGAGCTTGTCGTTCATCTGGAACGCGCATCCGGCCGGCAGCAGGTGCAGCGACACGTCCAGCATCGCCATCGGCTCGTCGTCGGAGGCGGCGTAGGCGATGGTGGACTGGCCGGCGTCCACGACCGTGACCACGCCCGTCCCGACGACGTCGAACTGCCCGTCGCCGACGACGATCGCGGTGTCCTCGTCGATCCCGACGCCGAGCAGCCGCGTGTCGAGCGCGATGCCGCTCATCAGCCTCGGCAGCCGCCCGCGCTCGTTGAAGTGCATGTCGATCAGCACGTTGTCGAGCAGCCCGAGGCCCGGCCCGACCTTCACGCTGGACGCGGCGACCTCGTGGCCGTGCCCGCCCAGGATCATCCAGTGGCCCATCGCCGTCGCGCCCGCGCTCGTCCCGGCGATGACGAGGCCCTCCTGGTCGAGCCGCCGCTTCAGCAGCTCGTTGGTCCGCGAGCCGACCAGGGTCCTGATCCGCGACTGGTCGCCGCCGCTGAACAGGACGCCGCTCGCCGCGTCCAGCGCCCGCAGCGTCGCCGCGTCGTCGGCCGCGGCCCGGCCGAGCAGCCGCAACTCCCGCACCGAGGTGACGCCGAGCCGCCCGAACACGGCGGTGTACTCGTCGGCGACCTCCTCGGGTACCTCGGTCGCCGTCGTCACGACCACGATCCGCGCGTCCTCGCCGCCCGCGAGCTCGACGAAGGTCTCCAGCGCCCCCGACCCGCAGGTCCGGTTCTCCGCCCCACCGATGATCAGCAGCCGGCCCTTGCGTCCGGCGTTCCCAAGTTTGTCCTTCACACCAGCTTGCTACCCCTGATAACAGCTGGTAGTCGCTTGAACGCGGGGAGGCACAGCGGGTCGCGGGCCCCACCGCCCGCGCACGGCCCGGTGTGGGGAATCTTCCGGCCCGCCCGAACGCTATCTCTTTGACGGGGAATGACCAGCCTGTGGCATTTCCTGGCAGGAAAGGACGACAGGCAGTGGACGCATCGTCGAACAGCATCGCCGACCAATCGTCGACCAAGGGACGGCCGGGCCGTGAGTGACATCCCCCGCCGCGCCGTGACGCGGACCGCCAAGCTGGCGAGCCTGCCGCTCGGCTTCGCCGGCCGGACCGCGCTCGGCCTCGGCAAGCGAACGATCGGGCGCCCCGCCGAGGCCGTCGCGCTGGAGGTCCAGCGCCGCACCGCCGACCAGCTGTTCGCCGTGCTCGGCGAGCTCAAGGGCGGTGCGATGAAGGTCGGCCAGCTGCTGTCGATCTTCGAGGCGGGGCTGCCGGAGGAGATCGCCGGGCCGTTCCGCGCCAGCCTCACCCGGCTGCAGGAGTCCGCGCCCCCGATGCCCGCCGCGACCACCCACCGCGTCCTCGCCGAGGGCCTCGGGGACGACTGGCGCGACTATTTCGACGCGTTCGACGACCGGCCCGCCGCCGCGGCGTCCATCGGCCAGGTCCACAGGGCCGTCTGGCACGACGGGCGGACGGTCGCCGTCAAGGTCCAGTACCCCGGCGCCGCCCAGGCCGTGATGAGCGACTTCAACCAGATCTCCCGGCTCAGCAGGCTCTTCACGCCGCTGTTCCCCGGCGTCGAGGTCAAGCCGGTCATCGCCGACCTGAAGCGGCGGCTGGAGAAGGAGCTCGACTACGCCGACGAGGCCCGCGCCCAGACCGCCTTCCACGACGCCTACGCGGGCGACCCCGACTTCGTCGTCCCCGCCGTCGTCGCCCAGTCGGGCAACGTGCTCGTCACCGAGTGGCTGGACGGCACCCCGCTCGCCAAGGTCGTCGCCGACGGCTCACAGGAGCAGCGCGACCGCGCCGGCCTGCTGCTGTTCCGCTTCCTGCTGTCCGGGCCCGAACGCTGCGAGATGATCCACATCGACCCGCATCCGGGCAACTTCCGGCTGCTGGACGACGGCCGCCTCGGCGTCCTGGACTTCGGCGGCGCCGCCCGCGTCCCCGCCGAGCTCCAGTGGTCGATCGGCCGCCTGCTGCGCATCGGCACGCTCGGCGACCCGGCCGCCATCGTCGCCGGGCTGCGCGAGGAGGGCTTCCTCGCGCCGGACGCCGACGTCGACCCCGAGGAGGTCGCCGCGCTCGTCGCCCCGCACGCGGCCCCGTTCGCCGTGGAGCGCTTCCGCTACTCCCGCGAATGGCTGCGCGAGCAGACCGCGCGGGGGTTCGGGCTCGCGTCCGACATGCGTCCCGGCGCGCTCGCCCGCCAGTTCCGGCTGCCGCCCCAGTACCTGGCCGTCAGCCGCGCCCTGTCGGGCTGCGGCGGCGTCCTGTGCCAGCTGGAGGCCGAGGGCGCGTTCCGCGCCGAGGCCGAGCGCTGGCTCCCCGGCTTCGCCGACGACGAAGGGCCCGACGACCTCGACGACCAGCCCCAGGCCAGCGTCACGGCCTGAGCGTCACGGCCTGAACCGCTTTCAGGCGAGGGCCTGCTCCTCTTCCTCCTCGACCTGCATGTTCCAGTCGCGCTTGGTGGACTGCCAGCCGTCCTCGTCGCGGCCGCGCCGCCAGTAGCCCGAGATCGACAGCCGCTCCATCGGCAGCCCGCGGTCGACCCGCAGGTGCCGCCGCAGCGCCTTGACGAAGTTCGCCTCGCCGTGCACGAACGCGTGCACCTCACCGTCCGGGAACTCCAGCTTCTGGACGGCCTCGACCAGCAGCTCCCCGACCTCGCCGCCGTTGCGGTGCAGCCACACGACGTCGGCGGCGCCGGGCGTCGGCAGGGCCTGCTCCTCCTCGGGCCCGGCGACCTCGACGAACACGCGGGCGGGCGCGTCCGCCGGGATCCGCTCCAGCGAGGCGGCGATCGCCGGCAGCGCGCTCTCGTCGCCGACCAGCAGATGCCAGCCCGCCCCGGCGCGCGGCGCGTACGCGCCGCCCGGACCCTGGAAGTAGATCTCCTCGCCGGGACGGACCCGCGCCGCCCACGGCCCCGCGAGCCCCTTGTCGCCGTGGTGGACGAAGTCGATCGTGAGCTCGACGGCCTCGGGGTCCCACGCGCGGACGGTGTAGGTCCGCGTGGACGGCCACTGCTCCCGCGGCAGCTCAGCGCGGATCAGGTCCATGTCGAACGGCTCGGGGTAGGTGACGCCCGGCTGCGCGAACAGCAGTTTCACGTAGTGGTCGGTGAACTCTCCCGCGCCGAACCCGGCGAGGTCCGCACCGCCGATGACCACGCGGATCATGTGGGGGGTGAGCCGTTCGGTGCGCAGCACCGTCCCCCGGTTCAGCCTGCGCCCCTTGCGCGCCGGTTCCGTCGCCATGCAGCCCTCCGATGCTCCGCTCGCGGTACTTAGGCAACCCTAACCTGTGGTGCGTGCGGATTGTTCCACCGCGGGCCGCCGATCGGGCGCGCGAACGGTGGCCACCCTGCGCCGGGTGACCCTCCGAACAGGCCCATCTGCGGTACGTTCATCAGGCTCGCGCGACCCCTGACAGCGCCCCGCGCCGCACGGAGGAACGATGTCCGTTCTCGCCCAGTTGCTCACCGCCGTCGACGCCGGCGCGGTGGAGATCGTCGACCTGACCGCCCCGCTGTCGGAGCGGACCCCGATCCTCCGGCTGCCGGAGCCGTTCGCCAACACCGTGCCGTTCCGGCTGAAGGAGATCAGCCGCTACGACGACCGGGGACCCGCCTGGTACTGGAACGACATCGAGACCGGCGAGCATGTCGGCACCCACTTCGACGCGCCCGTCCACTGGACCACCGGCCAGGACGGCGAGGACGTCGCGCGCGTCCCGGCCCGGCGGCTCGTCGCGCCCGCCGTGGTGCTGGACGCGTCCGCGCGTGCCGCCGCCGACCCCGACTTCCTGCTGGAGATCGAGCACGTCCGAGCATGGGAGGAGGAGCACGGCCCGCTGCCGCGCGGCGGATGGCTCCTCTACCGCACCGGCTGGGACGCCCTCTCCGGAGACCAGGACACCTTCCTCAACGCCGACCAGAACGGCTCCCACACCCCCGGGATCTCGCCCGAGTGCGCCCGGTGGCTCGCCGAGGAGACGCCCCTCCTCGGCCTCGGCGTGGAGACCGTCGGCACCGACGCGGGCGGCGCGCACGGGTTCGACCCGCCGTTCCCCTGCCACTCGTTCTTCCTCGGCGCGGGCAAGTACGGGCTCACCCAGTTGCAGAAACTCGACCGGCTGCCCG
>JBOHBY010000373.1:0-6441 GCA_050698635.1 Spirillospora sp. | reverse complement strand
CGTCCGAGCCATTCGACGGCGAGCGCGACCACGACGAACAGCAGGCCCGCGTAGACGAAGTACTGCCGGTCGGTGGCGATGAACTCGGGCCGCAGGACCTGCTGGTAGGTGTCGACGCCGGGGAAGTTGACCGCGTTGACGACGACGGCCGCCGCGGCGGCGAACCCGAGCGTGACGACGGCGAGGTGGACGCCGCGCAGCCGCAGCGCCGGGAGCCCGATCAGGATCCCGAACGGCATCGCGGCGACACCGCCCGCGAGCGTCCACAGGATCAGGGTCCCGGGGGCCTCCCAGACGTTGAGCTGGGCGACCGTCCAGGCGCCGACGGCGGCGAACGACAGCTGGCACAGCGAGTTCATCCCGGCGCGCCCGACGATGCCGAGGCCGAGCAGCGCGACCGCCGACACCAGCGCCGACGTCGCGAGGAACAGCCAGTACTGCGGCACGGCGATCGCCGCGACCACGACGACCACCAGCGCGAGGGCCGGCTGCCTTGCGAACGTGAGATCAACGCGCGGCATCCCACACCTCCCGTCGCTGGGACCAGATCAGGATGGCGAGGATCGCCAGGAACGGCACCGTGTCGCGGTACTGCTGGAGTTCGGACACGTGCGCGAGCGCGCCCTGCAGCGCGCCGAGCCCGAGCCCGCCCGCGACCGTGAGGCCGAGGCTGCGGAAGCCGCCGACGAGCGCGGCGGCCCCCGCAGGGATGATCATCAGGGCGAGCGAGGTCTGGTCGCTGGTCTGCTGCGGCGCGATGACCAGCAGCACCGCGGCCGACAGCAGCCCGGTGACCGCCCACATCAGGACGCCGAGCCGCCGGGACGGGATGGCGTGCAGCTCCGCGGTCGTCGGACGTTCCGACAGCGCGCGCAACCGCAGCCCGAGGACGGTACGGGTCAGCACCAGCCACGCCCCCGCCGCCACCACGACCGACCCGGCGGTGCACACGGCGGCCGCCTGGGTGATCGTGATGTCGTTGACGGTGAACAGCGAGCCGCCGAACTTGCCGGGCATGCGGCGCGGGTCAGTCCCGAACGCCAGGTAGGACACGGCGAGCAGGCTGACCAGGAACGCGATCGAGATCGCCGAACGCTGGTCGGGGCCCGCCTCACCGAACCACTTGCCCATCACCCAGCCGAGCACGGCCGCGGTCAGGGTCGCCGCGAGCAGGCCCGCGAGCGCGGCAAGCCCGTAGGGCCAGCCGTGCTCGGACGTGATCGCCATCGTGTAGACACCGATCACGCCGATCGCGACCTGCGCGAAGTTGACGACCCTGACCAGCCGGAACATCAGCGTGAGACAGAGGCCGAGCGCGGCGTAGGCGCCGCCGCCCGCGAGTCCCGCTATCGCTCCCTCAACCATTGGGCAGTTTGATCCAATCGTTGGTGAGCACCTTCCAGCCGCCCTTGCCGTCCGGCTGGACGAACTTGGCGGCGAGGTTGGAGGCGTGGGCGTCGCCGGACCCGAACGCGAACGGCAGGCCGGTCATCTCCGACGGCAGCGGCTTGAGGTTCTTCATCGCCTCGGTGACGGCCTCGCGGGTGATGTCGCCCTTGATCGAGCGCAGCACCGTGACCAGGTGCTGGGCGGACAGGTACCCGCCTTGCGCGAACGCGGTGAGCGGCAGCTTGTGCCGGGTCATGGTCTCCCGCCAGTCCTTGTTGGCCGGGGACTGCTGGTCGGTGTACGGCTCGAACTCCGACAGCGCGTTGATGTCCTTGCCGGCGGAACCGAGCGCCTTCGCCACCTCCACGGTGTAGGCGGGCGCGAGGAACAGCCACTTCATGTTCTTGACCCGCTGCGCCTGCGCGGCCTTCACCCAGCCGATCAGCATGGGCTCGACGCCGTTGAACAGGACCGCTTCACAGCCCGCGTCCCGCGCCCGCAGGATGTAGGGCGTGAAGTCGGTGGTGTTCGCCGACAGGCTCAGGTCGGTGATCAGCGGCTTCTTGCCGGTGATCTTGGACCAGCGGTCGACGCCCTCCTTGTAGGCCTTCGCGGTGCTGCCGATGACGACGAAGAACGCGCAGATCTTGTTCAGCTTCAGCGTCTCGGACGCGTAGTACAGCGACACCGTGGAGCCGAAGAACGGGCCGGTGTTGACCGGCGAGATGTTCGGCGAGCTGAAGCAGCCCGGGTCCACCCCGATCCCGCGCACATCGGTGATCTTGTTCTGCTGGTACAGCGGGCCGTTGACCTGGCAGTCGACCAGGCTCGCGCCTCCGGCGAGGGCGACGGCCTTCTTGTTCTGGATGACGTCGCGGGCGGCGAGGGCGGCGCTGGCCGGGTCGCCCTTGTCGTCGGCGGCGGTGTAGGCGATCTTGCGGCCGTTGATGCCGCCCTTGGCGTTGACGTCGTCGAACACGGCGCGGGCCGCGGCCGACGCCTCAGGGAAGGTGACCGGGCCGCTCAGCGTCGACACCGACCCGATGTTGATCGGCCCCGAGTCGGAGCCCGAATCCGAGCCGCAGGCCGCCATGGGCAGCGCCACGGCGACGGCGGCGGCGAGAACGCGCGCGATATGTGCTTTTCGCATGTCAGAGACCTTCGGTGCTGTGGACGACCGCGCCGTCGAAGACGGTCATCGCGACGGGGACGTCCGGGAGGTCGTGCGGGTCGAGCGAGGTGATGGTGCCGTCGAGGACGGTGACGTCGGCTGCCCTGCCGGGTTCGAGGGTGCCCTTCCAGTCCTCGGCGAAGTCCTGCCAGGCGGGGTTGACGGTGTAGGCGCGGACGGCGTCGGGCAGCCCGACGCGTTCGTCCGGGCCGTACACCCGGCCGCTGGCCTTCGACTCGCGCAGCATCATCGCCGCGATGCCCTGCCGCCAGTTCGGGTAGGTGACGGGGGCGTCGGAGCTGGCGGTGACGGGGATTCCCGCCTCCAGCGCCGAGCGGACGGGGTACTGGTAGGCGGCCCGTTCGGGGCCGAGCATCTCTGCCAGCATGTCGACGATCGTCCATTTGATCGCCGGGTTCATGTTCGCGCCGAAGCGGTGTTCGGCGAGCTTGCGGAGGCTCTGCGGCCCCGGGAGGTCGGCGTGGATGACGTAGTGCCGCGGGTCGTCGCGGGGGTGCTCGACCTGCGCGGCCTCCAGTGCGTCCACGACGGCGTCGAGGGAGCGGTCGCCGGTGACGTGCACGCCGAGCTGGTGTCCGGCGATGTGCGCGAGGCGGATCATCTCGTTGAGCTCGGTGGTGCGGAGCGCGTCGGTCGCGCCGTGCACGCACAGGCAGCCGAACCCGCCGCCTCCGGCGTATTCGCCGCGCATCCAGGCGGTCTTGTTGGGCGGGGTGCCGTCGGCGAAGAGCTTGACGCCGATGACGCGCAGGATGCGCGGGTCGACGTCCTCGGGGACGCGCGCGTTCGCGAGGCCCTCGGCGATCTCGGCGACGGAGCCGCCCATGCCGGTGAGCATCAGCAGGACGCTGACGCGGGCGCCGAGGTCGCCGGCGCGGGCGAGGTCGCCGTAGACGTCCAGGGTGAGCTGGTCGGCGGCGCCCGCGAACAGGCTCTTGCCGCCTGGGCCGAGGCCCGGCTCGGTGTAGCTGGTGATGCCCTCGCGGTGCAGGACGGCGACGTTCGCGCGGATCGCCCGCTCGACCTCTTCGCGGGTGTAGGCGGGCAGCAGGCCCTGGATCAGCAGCTGCGCGCCCTCGGCGAGCAGGCCGGTCGGGTTGCCCGCGCCGTCGGTGTGGATGACGCCGCCCTCGGGGGCGGACGTGTCGCGGGTGACGCCGGCGAGGTCGAGGGCGGCGGTGTTGGCCCAGGTGAGGTGGCCGCTGAAGTCCTGGAGGTAGACGGGGTGGGCGGGGGCGACGGTGTCGAGGTCGGCGCGGTCGGGCATCCGGCCGCCGTCGGCGCATTCGGAAAGGTAGCCGGGGTCCCAGCCGTTGCCGCGGATCCACTCGCCCGCGGGGGTCCGGGACGCGGCCTCCTTCACCGACTCCTGGATGTCGGCGATCGACCGGACGGCGGGGAAGCCCACGTCGAGCGCGAGCGGGGGGCGGGTGGCGCCGAACGCGCAGCCGTGCAGGTGCGAGTCGTTGATGCCGGGGAGCGCGGTGCGTCCGCGCAGGTCGACGACCTGCGTGCGGGGGCCCGCCAGCGCGCGGATCTCGTCGGTGCCGCCGGTCGCGGTGATCGTGTTGCCGGTGATCGCCACCGCCCGCGCGACGGAGAACTCCGCGTCGGCGGTGAGGACCTCGCCGTCCAGCAGCACCAGGTCGGGGGTCGCGTCCGCGTTCATGCTCGGTCCATCCCTCGCACTCGGTCCCCTCGCCCTCGGGGGTGAAAATTTGGGCCCAAACGTATTGCGAACGTACGGGGCCCGATAACCAAGCGTCAATAACGGGGGCGTAACGGAGTGACGCCGTTCACAGCCACCCGGACATGCCAGAACCGCCGACCCCCGATGGGGGCCGGCGGCCGGTGTTCGCGCAGGTCAGCCTGTGAACGCCTGCTCTAGGACGTCCAGGCCCTCGGTGAGTAGATCGTCCGGGATGACGAGCGGCGGCAGGAAGCGCAGGACGTTCCCGTACGTCCCCGTCGTCAACACGAGCAGGCCCCGCTCGTGGCAGCGGGACGCGACCCGGGCGGTCAGCTCCGGGTCGGGCTCCTTCGTGCCCGGCCGCACCAGCTCGATCGCGACCATCGCGCCGCGTCCGCGCACGTCGCCGATCTCGGGACGCCTCCCCGCGAGGGCGCGCAGCCGGGGCAGCATGATCTCGCCGATCCGACGGGCGCGCTCGGTGAGCTTGCCGTCCTCGATCTCCTCCAGCACGGCCAGCGCCGCCTCGCAGGCCAGCGGGTTGCCGCCGTAGGTGCCGCCGAGCCCGCCGCCGTGGACCTTGTCCATGATGTCGGCGCGTCCGGTGACCCCGGCGAGCGGCAGCCCGCCCGCGATGCCCTTCGCCGTCGTGACGAGGTCGGGGACGATGCCCTCGTGCTCGCAGGCGAACATGTCGCCGGTGCGGGCGAAGCCGGTCTGCACCTCGTCGGCGATGAACAGGATGCCGTTCGCGCGGCAGAACTCGGCCAGCGCGGGCAGGAACCCGGGCGCGGGCTCGATGAACCCGCCCTCGCCCTGGATCGGCTCGATCAGCACGGCCGCGACGTTCGTCGGCCCGATCCGCTTGGTGATCTGGTCGATCGTCTGCGCCGCCGCCTCGGGGCCGCAGTTCTCCGGGCCGGTCGGCCAGCGGAACGGGTAGGCCAGCGGCATCCGGTAGACCTCCGGCGCGAACGGGCCGAACCCATGCTTGTACGGCATGTTCTTCGAGGTCAGCGTCATCGTCAGCAGCGTCCGGCCGTGATAGCCGTGGTCGAACACGACGACCGCGTCGCGGCCGGTGGCGTAGCGGGCGATCTTGACGGCGTTCTCCACCGCCTCCGCGCCGCTGTTCACCAGGAACGAGCGCTTCTCGTGGTCGCCGGGCGTGATCCGGTTGAGGTTCTCGCACACCGCGACGTACGACTCGTACGGCGCGACCATGAAGCAGGTGTGGGTGAACCGGTCGGCCTGCGCCTTCACGCGCGCGGCGACCCGCGGGTTGGCGTTGCCGACGCCGGTGACCGCGATCCCGGAGCCGAAGTCGATCAGCGAGTTGCCGTCCGCGTCGACGACCACGCCGCCGTCGGCGTCGGTCACGTACACCGGCAGCACGCTGCTGACACCCGGCGGGACCGCCGCCGTCCGGCGCCCTTGCAGCTCCCGGGAGCGCGGGCCTGGTATCTCGGTGACGACGCGTCGTTCCTGCGGAAGGCGCGTGCCGCTGGCGGTCGGGGCGGCGGTCGGGGCAGGGTCCTGGCTGGTCATGGCCTGAACATAGGACGGCCGCCGCCTACGATGAACCGTACGGGACGGCGAAATCCGCCCTTCGGGATAGACACTTTGCACAGGGATTGCGATGCCGCCCACTCTGGCCTCCGTGGCCGCCCTCCCGGGGCTCAACCTCCGGTCGCTCACCGGGCCGCTGCCGGGCGCGCCCGTCGTGTGGGTCGCGGTCAGCGAGCTGGAGGACCCGACGCCCTTCCTGGAGGGCGGCGAGCTCGTCCTCACCACGGGCATGCGGCTGAGCGGCGCGAACGCCGCCGCCTACGTGTCGCGGCTGGTCGGACGCGGCGTCGCCGGGCTCGGGTTCGCGGTCGGGGTCATCCACGACGACGTCCCGCCCGAGCTGGTCGCGGCGGCGCGGGGGCAGGGGCTCGTCCTGCTGGAGGTGCCGCGCCCGACGCCGTTCATCGCGATCGGCAAGGCCGTGTCGCGGATGCTCGCCGCCGAGATGTACGAGGACGTGACCCGCGCGTTCCAGGCGCAGCGCGAGCTGACCCGCGCCGCGCTGACCGGGCCTGGCGCGCTCGTCGTCCGGCTGGCCCGGCTGCTCGGCGGGTGGGCGCTGCTGCTGGACGCGTCCGGCGCCGTCCGGCACGCCGAGCCC
>JBOHBY010000372.1:0-2367 GCA_050698635.1 Spirillospora sp. | reverse complement strand
GGGGTCCAGCGTGCTGACGCTCGGGCCGTCCGGCGCGCCCGACGCCCACCTGGAGCCGCTGCCGGACGGCGGTCTCGCGTTCGACCGGCCGCCGCGTCCAGAGCTCCTGCACCGGGTCTGGAGGCTGGAGGTCCCGCGGCCTCCGGAGCAGGGTCCGCTGGAGCGGCTCCGGCTGTTCGGGCGCAGGTCGGTGAAGGAGCACGAGCGCAGGACGGCCGAGTTCGGCGCCGCGGTGGAGCGGCTGCGCCGCGACGACGAGGACGACCGCCGTGCCCGGCACCCCGACCCGGCCGAGGTGCTGCTGACCGCGACCGGGCCCCGGCGGCGGCTGTGGGAGCGCCGTCCGGGCGACTTCGACGTCCTCCAGATGCGCGTCGGCCTGGCCGACCTGCCCGCGCGGATCGAGTTCACCGGTGATGTCTCCCGGATGCCGTCCGTGAGCGCCCGCATGGTGCCGGTGGCGCTGCCGCTGGCGGAGCTGGGCGTCGTCGGGGTGGCGGGGCCGCGCCCCCGGTCCCGCGCGCTGGCCCGGTGGATGGTGGCGCAGGCGGCGGCGCTGCATGGGCCGCGTGACCTGGCCATCGTCGTCCTGTCCGCCGACCCGGACGCCGGGGACGAGTGGAACTGGGTGCGGTGGCTGCCGCACTGCGCGCCCCGCGAAGGGGAGGACTGCGTCGCCCTCGTCGGCACCGACCCCGAATCGGCCGCGCGCCGCGTCACCGAACTCGCGATCCGCGTCACCGAACGGCGCCGCACCGCACCCGACGCCGGGCCGCACCCGTACAACATCCTGTTGGTGCTCGACGGGGCCCGCGCGCTGCGCCGCGTCCCCGGGATGCCGATGCTCCTGTCGCGCGGCGCCGAGTACGGCCTCTACGGCATCTGCGTGGACGACGAGGAGCGCCTCCTCCCCGAGGAGTGCCGCGCCGTCGCCGCCTGGGACCCGCGCGACCCCGCGACGGTCTGGCTCCGCGGCCAGGAGTACGACTTCCCCGTCCTCGCCGACCAGGTCTCCCCCACCTGGACCGACCGGGTGGCGCGTGCGCTGGCGCCCGTCCGGGACGTGCCGCTCGCGCAGGCCGACGACCCGGTTCCCTCGCGGGTGCGGCTGCTGGACGTCCTCGACATGCCGGAGCCCACGGCCGACCACGTTCTCCGATCTTGGACGCGCACCGGGGGGCGCACCGCCCGCGTCCTCATCGGCGCCGGCGCGCACGGGCCGCACGAGATCGACCTACGCGCGGACGGCCCGCACGTCCTCGTCGCCGGAACGGTCGGCGCGGGCACGTCCGAATTCCTGCGGACGCTCATCGCGTCGCTCGCCGCGGCGAACCGGCCCGACGAGCTGGAGTTCGTCCTGATCGGCTCCGAGGACGGCGCGCGGTTCGGGGACTGCGCCCGCCTCCCCCACACGGTCAGCGTCGTCACCGGCCCGGACGGGCGCGGCGCCGAACGCGCCCTGGAGTCCCTCGCGGCCGAGCTTCGCCGCCGGGAGGAGGTCCTGCTCGACGCGGGCGCCAAGGACATCGACGCCTACGACGACCTGCGTCTCGGGAGGGCAGGGCTGCCGCCGGTGCCGCGCCTGGTGCTGGTCGTCGACGAGTTCGCCGCGCTGGCCGAATCGGTGCCGGGCTTCGTCACCGGCCTGGTCGACGTGGGGCGGCGCGGACGGTCGCTCGGCGTCCACCTGGTCCTCGGCACGCGGCGTCCCGGCGGGGCGGTCACCGCGGATATCCGCGCCGTCGTCGATCTGCGGATCGCGTTGCGCGCCACCGGCCCGGACGAATCCACGGAGGTCCTCGACTCGCCGGACGCCGCGCGGATCTCCACGTCCGTCCCTGGACGCTGCTACGTCCGCTCTGGCGGGTCGCCGCCGCAAGCGGTGCAGTCGGCGCGGATCGCGGGCCGCCGTCCCGGGGCCGGAGCCGGAGCCGGGGCGCACGGCACGACAGTGTTCCCGCTCCCCTGGCAGAGCCTCGGTCACCCGCTGCCCGACCCTCACGGCGCCCTCCCAGGAGAGGACGACGGCGCCACCGACCTCGGCGTGCTCGTCCAGGCGATCGACGAGGCCGCCCGCCGCGCGGGCATCGCGCCGGAGCCGTCGCCGTGGCTGAACCCGCTGCCCGAGCAGGTCACGCTGACGCCCAGGAACGCCGCCGGGGGCTCGGTCGTGGACGTCCCGCCGATCCCGTTCGGGGTGACCGACCTGCCCGCCGTCCAGGCCCGCGAAGACCTGGTGCTGGACCTCGCGTCCGGCGGGCACCTGTACCTCGCCGGGTCCGCCGGGTCGGGCCGCTCCACCGCCCTGCGGACGATCGCCGGGTCCCTCGCCGCCGCCTGCTCCCCCTACGACGCGCACCTGTACGC
>JBOHBY010000371.1:0-2386 GCA_050698635.1 Spirillospora sp. | reverse complement strand
CCCGTACGGGTCCCCGCCCCTCGCGGGTGGCACGGCCGCGCCGTGCCCGCGCTACTTCTTGACCTTGGCGAGAACGTCGATGACGAACACCAGGGTGTCGGTGCCCTTGATCTTGGGCGGGCTGCCCTTCTTGCCGTAGCCCTCGCTCGGCGGCAGGACGAGCAGCAGCCGGCTGCCGACCTTCGCGCCGGTGAGGCCCTTGTCGAAGCCCGGCACGGTGGCGCCGGTGCCGACCGAGAACTTGGCCGGGGCGCCCTGGGCGCCGAAGCTGGTGTCGAACTCCTTGCCGGTGTCCCAGAGGTTGCCCTGGTAGTTGACGACCGCCTCGTCGCCCTTGGCGAGCGCCGGGCCCGTGCCCTCGACGAGAGTCTTGACCTGGAGCTTGTCGGGAGCGTCCTCGTCCTTGGGCATGGTCACCTTGGGAGCCTTGCCGGCGCCCTGGTCCACGACCTTCGGGAGCTTGTTGTCGGTGAGTTCCTTCTTCGTCCCCTGCGGGGCGGGGGTCTTCGGGACGACGGCCTGGACGTCCACGACGAACACGACCCAGTCGTCCTCGCCGAGGCCGAGCTGCGCGCCGTCCTTGCCGAAGCCTTCCTTCGGCGGGATCTGCAGGACGACCCGGCTGCCGCCCGTCTGGCCGACCATGCCGAGGTCGAAGCCCTTGAGTTGGCTCTTGCCGACGACCAGCGGCCGCGTGGGCTGCCCCTGCGCCTCCTGCTTGTAGGACGAGCCGAGCTGCTTGTTCTTGCTCTTCTTGGAGCTGTCCTCTTCGTCGTTGTCCTTGGACCACTGGTAGAAGGCGTACTGCACGAACAGCGTGTCACCACTGGCGATCTTGGGACCGTCGCCCTTGATCGTGGTGGTCGCCTTGCGCTTGCCCTCCGGCGCGAGGTCGGTCGGGATCTTGACCTTCGGCTCGGCCGCGAACTTCCCGGTCACCTCGATCTCGGGGCCGGGCCTGCTCACCCAGTAGTAGACGCCGCCGGAGATCGCCAGCGCGACGACCACCAGACCGGCGATCATCGCGGCCCGCCGCTTGCGCGCCTGCTTGGCGGTCAGCGCGGACGGCGCGGACGGACGGTTCAGCCCGCTCCCGCGCCCGGCGCTGATGCCGTGCGGGGTGAACTCCGAGCTGCGGATGTTCTTGGCGTTCGGGATCTTCGCCTTCGCCTTGATCGCCGGCTTTCCCCCGGGCTTGTCATCCTCGGACATGATTCCTCACTTGCTCCGGGTTCGACGACATCACGGAAGTGACCACCCTTCCAGGGTCGGTCTAAGCACAGCGTGAAAACCGCGCAAAGAAGGCCGACCCGCAATCTACCGGTCACGCGGGCCTTTGTGCGCCCCGCTGACAGGGACGGGCCGCCCCGCGACCTTTTCGGTCACGCGGCCTTACATGGCGCCGTGTGGCCGGGTCGAGGCCAACCCGCAATGTACCGTTCACGCGGCCGGTGTGGGCGCCGCGTAACACGGACGGGGCCGACTCGCAATCTACCGGTCACCCGGTCCCCGCAGGGCCGTGCGCCGAGGGGCGGAGGGGGCGCCAGCATACCCTGCCGCGGGGGCGCGCACGCCCATGCGCGGCCGCGGGATGGCAGGCTTGGACAATGCGCCTCGCGACGTGGAACGTCAATTCCGTCAAGGCCCGCCTTCCGCGCCTGCTCGCCTGGCTGGACGAGTCCGAACCTGACGTCGTCTGCCTCCAGGAGACCAAGTGCCGCGCGGACCAGTTCCCCGCCGCCGAGGTCGAGGAACTCGGCTACGCCACGGCGGCGCACGGCGACGGCCGGTGGAACGGCGTGGCGGTCCTGTCCAGGGTCGGCATTGAAAACGTCTCGAACGGCTTTCCCGGCGAACCGGCCTACGAGGGCGAGGACGCGGCCGAAGGTCCGCAGACTCCGCAGACTCCGCAGACCACGCTGGCCGACCCCGTCCCGCGGGTGCCGGAGGCCCGCGCGCTGGGCGCCACCTGCGGCGGCGTCCGGGTCTGGTCGCTGTACGCGCCGAACGGCCGCACACCCGACTCGGCCCATTACGTCTACAAGCTCGAATGGTTCGCGGCCCTTCGCGACACGCTGGCCGCCGAACTGGCCGCCGGGACACCGCTGGTGGCATGCGGCGACTACAACGTCGCCCCCACCGACGAGGACGTCTGGGACCCGGCCGCGTTCGCCGACTCCACCCACGTCACCCCACCCGAACGCCAGGCCCTCGCCGACCTCCGTGCCCTGGGCCTGCACGACGTCGTCCCCACACCCATGAAGGGCCCATTCCCCTATACCTACTGGGATTACAGGGCTGGAATGTTCCATAAGAACCTGGGGATGCGGATCGACCTGTTCTATGCGAGCGAGGCCGTCGCAGGACGCGTCCGTTCCGCCTACGT
>JBOHBY010000370.1:0-7425 GCA_050698635.1 Spirillospora sp. | reverse complement strand
GCGTAGAGGAGCTGTTCGACGCCCTGTGGCGCAACACCGACGCGATGGACGCCAAACTCGCCCGCTCCATCCTGGCCGGCGACTTCACCTGGATAGAGGAGGGCGTCCTCGACCCGTCCATCCCCGGCCCCTGGATAGCCCCGTCCGACCCGGGCCCGTCCGAACGCCAGAACGTCCACCGCCCCATCCCCTGACCAGCGGCCCTCGCCCGGCTCGCGCGCCGTCCTTCGCGGGGATCTACGCGGGGGTAGACTGGCGCGACTTTGCGCCGGGGATCCGGCCGTCCCGAGCGGATCGGGCCATCCTGTCCGGCGCGTCCACAGCACCGCGGCGAGAGCCGAACGCCACACGCACCCAGCGAGCGGGAAGTATGCAGTCACCTGGTCAGAAGAAGTCCATCGCAGGAACGCTCCTCAACCTCGTCGGCAGCCGGCAGAAAGAGCCGGCCACCGCCGCCGGGGCGGGGCCCGGGCCGGACGGCGACGTCGTCCAGCCCGCCGCCGGGGAGGGGGCGCTGGAGAACCATCTCGGCGGGGACGAGGCCCGCAACTACCGCAAGTACGAGTTCGACACCGTCGCGCCGCACGTCGGCCGGTCGATGCTGGAGGTCGGCTCGGGCCTCGGGCACTTCTCCGAGCAGTTCGCCGGACGCCTCGACTACCTCGTCGTCAGCGACAACGACCCGTACTGCGTCGGTGAGCTGCGCGAACGCTACGCGGGCAGCGACGACGTCGAGGTCATCGACCTGGCCCTGCCCGCCGAGATCGAGATCCGGCAGAAGGTCGACACGGTCGTGATGATGAACGTCCTGGAGCACATCAAGGACGACGCGCAGGCGCTGCGCGACCTCGCCGCCGTCACCCAGCCCGGCGGCCGCATCGTGATCTGGGTGCCCGGCTACATGCAGCTGTACGGCGACTTCGACCGCAAGGTCGGGCACGTCACCCGCTACACCCCGGCGACGCTGGAGGAGACCGTCCGCGCGGCGGGGCTCGTCCCCGAGGTGCTCAAGCCGATCAACTTCCTCGGCGGGATCGCGTGGTGGTTCGCGGTCCGCCGCGGCGGCGCCGGCTACCCCGACCCGAAGCTGGTGAAGATCTACGACCGGACGGTCGTGCCGCTCACCCGCGGCATCGAGCGCTTCGTCAAGCCGCCGTTCGGCCAGACCGTCTTCTGCGTCGCCCGCGTCCCCCGCTGACCGGACGGGAAACGATCACGAGGCGGGGCCCGTTCCCGTCGCCTTTTTCCGTCCCGTCCTTTGGTATGTCTTTCGGCACTCCGGGGCGTGCCGGCCACGACACTGGTCGTGGCCGGAACGGTCCCGGGCCCGCCTCTCCAGGCGGAGAAGCACCGCCTGCTTCCGCGTGCCGCGACCGCGACGGCCGGCCACGAAGTTCCCGTGTGGCCCGACGGTCCGGAGGCGGGGGTCCTGGGAGGGGAGATCCCCGCCACCGGATCAGGCACGCACCTCGGCGGTCTGTGGGCCTCAGCAGACGCCGACGCTCATCGTGCAGCCGATCTCGGTGATGTAGGTGGTGTGCACTGAACCCCACGCGTGCTCGGTGCGGTTCTCGTCCGGCACGACCCTCAGGTCGAGGTCGAACAACAGGTCCTGATCGGTCATTAAGTCTTGATCGATCACTTCGTTGTGCATGAATACCTCGTGGGTAATCGAATGCCGTCTCTCTAGGGTTGGTTCACGCAGAGCGTCGCATCGGAGGGCATACACAATTCGGTGACGTACGTGGTGTGTATGGTTCCCCATTCGTGTGCGGCCGTCTGGTCGTCCGCGACGACCCTCAGGTCGAGGTCGAACATCAGGTCCTGATCGGTCATCATGTCGTTCATGGAGCGGCTCCGTTCTGCGTCGTGGTCGCGTCGACAGATCTACCGTCCCGGTAGATACTAAGCAGGCAAAGCCCTTTTCCGCGGGATTCACCGAAAGGTGGCCACTTCCGGAAAACTGGTCGGCACAATGGGCGCGGGTGCACCCCGGACAACTCGATTCACCATTTTCTCATTCGTCCACAGCAGCACATCGGCATCAGTACTTCGGTCTGAGGAGCGACGATGACCCGTGGGTTTCGCTACGTGGCCGGCGAGGCGGCGCTGCTGCGGATGCCGGTGCTCCCGCCGGAACGGGCGGCGGTCACCCGCGCGGACCTCGGTCCCGGCGGTGCGGACGATCCGTCCCTCCTGGAGACCTTCGTCCGCGAGGCTCTGACCGATCCGGTGCTGCGCGAGGCGATCGAGGTCTCCGGCGGGTCGCTCTCCCTGACCCTCGGACGCCTTGAGCGTGGTGATCCGGTCGAGCCGGCCAGGCTCCGGCGCGCGGCGTTCGCGGTGGCGCGCCATCTGTTACGGATGACCGGCCGTCCTACTCCTTTCGGACTCTTCGCCGGTGTTTCCGTCGCCGGCTTCACCCAAGCTCATGACAAGGAAGTGCGGCTGGGAAGCGCGCATCGGAAGGGCGTGCGGGTCGACGGTGAGTGGCTCGCGGCGGTGGTCGCCCGCCTGGAGGGCATTCCGGCGGTGCTGCGCCTGCTGCGCGTGATCAGGAACGATTTATGTTTCGTCCGGGGGGACCGGCTGGTGCTCCCGTACGTCCGTGCCGAGGCCGGGGCGGCAGAGCGTCCTCGTGCCCGGCGGGCCGTTCACGAGCTGTCCGTCCGGCACGCTCCTCCCGTGCGGACCGCGCTCGATCTCACCGGCGTGCCCGTCCCGTATACGGAGCTGCTCCTGAAGCTGGAGGAGGCGTTCCCCCGCGCGTCGGCCGGGACGGTCGAGACGATGCTCGGCCGGCTCATCTCGCAGGAGATCCTGCTCACCGACCTGGCGCCGCCGCCGTCGGCGGCCGATCCGCTCGCGCACGTGCTCCGGCGGCTGCGCGGCGCCGACGGGCGGCCGGATCCGGCGGTCGCCGAGGTCCTCGCGGAGCTGGAGGGTGTAGCGGCGGCCCTCGCGGACTACGCGGAACAACCGCTGGGCGCGGGCGGTGCGGCGTGGCGGGAGGCCGTCCGGCGGATGCGGCGCGTTCACGTCACGGAACGGCCTCCCGTCCAGGTGGACCTCAGGCTCGACGCCGACGTGCGCCTACCGCGCGCGATCGCCGAGGAGGCCGAGCGGGTCGCCGACGCGTTGTGGCGCCTGTCGCCGCCGGACGACACCCCGCCTCACCTGCGCGACTACCACGCCGCGTTCCTGGAGCGGTATGGGACGGCCCGGCTGGTCCCGATCCGCGAGCTGATCGATCCCGAGCGCGGGCTGGGCGCCCCGGCCGGCTACCAGGTTCCGCCCAGCCGCCGGGAGCATGGCGCCGGACGGGACCGAGACCGGGCACGCGCGGAAGGCGAACGGGACGAGCTGCTCGCCGCCCTGGCCCAGGAGGCGACGCTCACCGGGACCGAGGTCGTCCTGGACGACTCCCTGATCGACCGGCTCGCCGGTGCCGCGGACCGGCTCGCCGGTGCCGCGGGCACCGCGGGCACGTCGACGGAGTTCGGCGTCCACGTGCTGGCCGAGTCGCTGAAGGACATCGAACGGGGGGACTTCCGGCTGGTGGCGGCGCCGGTCGCGGGACACGCCGCAGGCTCGGTGTACGGACGGTTCGCCTACCTCTTCGACGCCTCGTCCGGCCCTTCCGACCCGCTGGGGCCGGTCGTCGCGGCGGACGGGAACGAACTGGCGGCCCAACTCGTGTTCCGGCCCGTCTCGGACCGGGAGGTCAACGTGCTGCGCGTGCCCGTGTTCTGCGCCGCCGAGGTGGCGGTCGGCGTGTTCGCCGAGCGCGGTGACCCGAGCGTCCTCGGCCTGGACGACGTCATGGTCGGCGCCGACCGGCGCGACCTGTTTCTGATGGCGGCGGGCCGGAGGCTCACGACGTTCTCCCCGCACATGCTCAACACCCGCTTCGCCACGCCGAACGCCGTCCGGTTGATCCGTGAGATCGCGGGCGGCGGGGGCCTGCGATCGCCCTGGTCATGGGGGTCGCTGAGCGTCCTGCCGTACCTTCCTCGCGTCCGGTACGGCCGTACGGTCCTCTCCCCCGCCCGCTGGCGGCCGACGGACGAGCTGGTCAAGGCGGCGGAGCCGGACCGCGCCCTGGACGCCTGGCGGCTGCGCTGGCGGGTTCCCGAGGTCGTCCACGTGACGTACGCCGACCACCGGATCGAGCTCGATCTCTCCGTGTCGCTGCATCGCAGGCTTCTCCGCCAGGAGCTGACCCGTAACCCCGGCGTGCGGCTGGTGGAGCCTCCCGGTGATCCTCGGGAGCTGGGCTGGCTGGAAGGCCGCGCGCACGAACTGGTCGTGCCGCTGGTCCGGCGTGCTGATCAAGGGAAGGCGCCCGTGCCGCGCCACACCGGCGACGGCGTCGGGCGATCCGTGCCGCGAGCGGCGGGGACCGTACGGCACCTCCCGGGCGGGGAGTGGTTGTACGCCAAGCTCTACAGCGGGGCCGAGCTGCACGAGGAACTGCTCGCCCGCCATGTCCCGGCACTGCTCTCCGAGTTCTTAGCGATCTCCGGCCACACCGCGCCCGCGCCGGCGGGCAGCGTCTGGCACTTCGTCCGGTACGCCGACCCGGAGCCGCAGCTCAGGCTCCGCTTTCACGGCGATCCCAGCACTCTGCACGGACGGCTGCTGCCGGTACTCCACGACTGGGCAAGGTCGCTGTGTACGGCCGGTCTGGCCCGGCGGCTGGTTCTCGACGCGTTCGAACCCGAGCTGGCTCGGTACGGCGGCGCCGCAACGGCCGCCGCCGCGGCGGAGGCGTTCCGCGCCGACAGTGACACGGTGCTGGTCGCGCTCCGGCTGCGCTACGAGGGCGCCCTGGATCTCCCGGACGAACTGCTGGCGGCGGCCGGGCAGCTCGATCTCGTACGCGCGTTCGGCCACGATCCGGAATGGGTGCCCGCCGCGTTCTCCAAGGACGACGACGGTCACGCCGTCTTCCAGCGGATGCGTCGCGAGGCGATCCGGCTGATCGATCCATCGGGGGCACACGAGGGCCTGCGTGCCGTTCCCGGCGGGCGCGACCTTGTCGCGGCCTGGGGGCGCAGGAAGGACGCCGTCGCCGCGTACGGCCAGCTGGTCCGGCGGCTGGCGGAGGCCGGGCGCCTCCCCGTACCGCCGGAGTCGATCCTGCTCAGCCTGCTGCACATGCACCACAACCGGCTGCTGGGGCCGGATCGCGACAAGGAGCGGCGGTGCACCGCGGTGCTGCGCGGTGCGGTTCAGGCCCACCTGGACAGGGCGAGGTTCGGGTCATGAGCCGCCTGCCGGCTGAGCGGGCGGCATCCGGAGACCTCGGCGCCACGGCATCGGTGATCGTGGAGGAGGTGGCTCGCCGGCTCGCCGACCCGAGCAAGGTCGTCCCCGAACCCGGCGGTGGTCCGGTTCCGTGGGCGCCGCTCTCACTGTCGGACGGCGCGCCGGGGCTCGCGATGCTCTTCGCCGAGCTCGGCCGTGCGGACGCCGCGTACCGGCCGGTGGCCCACCGCTATCTCAGCCTTGCGGCACGCTCGGTCGGGCGGCGGGCCGACCGAGGGCCGTACGACCGCGCCTTGTTCGACGGGCCCGCGGCCTTAGCCATCGCCGCTCGCACGGCCGTGCAGCGCCGGGGAGACTACGAGCGCCTTTTGGGCGACCTCGATCGGCGGATCGCCGACGCGGCCGCACAGCGGGCGGCGGAGGGGATGCTCCAGGTCTCAGCGGGACGGACCGGCACGACCTTCGAGGCGTACGACGTGATCAGCGGCCTGGCCGGGACGGGCCGTCATCTGCTCGACGGCGGCGACCCCGTGCGGCCCGCGCTGGAACGCGTCCTCGGCTTCCTGGTCGCGCTGTCCCACCCGCTGCCCGGAGACGGCGGGGAGATCCCCGGCTGGTGGGTCCGGCACGGCCCGCGCCGCCTCGCGTCGCCGGGCGGCGCGCCCCCGCCGATGGACGGCTCCGGCGGCGCCCACCTGAACCTGGGGATGGCGCACGGCATCTCCGGGCCGCTGGCGCTGCTGGCCCTGGCCTGGGACCGGGGCGTACGGGTCCCCGGGCAGCGCGCGGCCCTCGAGAGGATCGCCGCCTGGCTGCTCGGCGTCCGGCGATACGACCCCTACGGGCCGTACTGGCCGGCCGTGCTCCCCACCCCCGTCGACGACCATCCCGCGGAGGCGCTTCTGGCGTATTCCCGCAGGCAGGACGGATGGTGCTACGGCGTCCCCGGGGTCGCGCGGGCTCTGCAACTCGCCGCGCGGGCCCTGGACCGACCGGATTGGCGGACGTGCGCGCTCGAAACCGTCCACGCCCTCCTGGCCCGCCCCGTGAGCGACGGTGGCGCGACCGATGCCGGGCTGTGTCACGGCCGCGCCGGGCAGGCGTACCTCGTCTGGCGGATCGGCCGGGACGCCAGCGACCGCGTCCTCCTGGCAGGTGCGAGACGGCTGGCGGGCCTGGCCATCGAGGCCTTCGACCCGGGGACGCGGTTCGGGTTCCAGGCCGGTGCCATCGAAGGCGCGCTCGACCGTCCGGGCTTCCTGGAAGGCGCCGCCGGCGTGGCGCTCGCGCTGCGCGCGGTCGTCGCCGATACGCCCCCGTCCGGCGGGTGGGACGCCGCGCTGCTCATCGCCTGACCTGGAACCCCCGAGACGAAAGGACTCATCGTGGCGGATCTCGAAACACCCATCGATGACGCCGACCCTGTGTGGGCGCAACTGTTCGCCGATCCCGCCGAGGTGCGGCGGCTGGACTGGGGCCGGACGTTCGCGCGCTTCAAAGCCGGGGCGGCGGTGCGGGCCCTGGTGACGCTGCCGCGCGTCGAGGACTGGCTGCGGCACGGCAACCTGCGCTATCCGCAGTTCAGCATCAGCAACGGCGGCCAGGCCGTGCCGCCGACCGCGTACACCCGGACGGTCGTGTTCGGCACGCACCAGGCGACCGGGCTGGCCGATCCCGAGCGGGTGGCGGCCCGTGTCCGCTCCGGCGACACCCTCGTCTTCACGATGCCGGAGCTGTGGGACGGGCCCCTGCGCGCCTTCAGCCGCGAACTCGGACGGGCGCTGGCCGCCGACGTCCGGACGTACGCCTACCTGACCGCGCCGGGCGAGTACGGCAGTCGCCCGCATCGCGACGAGTCGGAGCTGTTCGTCGTGCAGGCCGCCGGGAGCAAGCGATGGGAGCTCTATGACGTGCCGGAGGGCGACGACTGGTCGATCGGCCCGATCGCCGATCCCGGTGAGCCCACGGAGGTCTTGGAACTGAACGCGGGCGAGGCCCTCCACCTGCCGCTCGGCATCGGCCATCGCGCGCGGGCGGGCGCCGCGGGGTCTCTGCATCTGACCATCTCCGCCGCCGTACCCGCGTTTCGCGAGGTCGTCCGGGCCTGGGCGGCGGAGGTCGCCGGGGCCCTGCCCCGCAACGCGAGGCTGCCCC
>JBOHBY010000369.1:0-3391 GCA_050698635.1 Spirillospora sp. | reverse complement strand
GCCCACGGTCGAGATCGAGACGCCGCCGCCGGGCGCGGGACGGCTGGTCAGGCTGCGGGCCCGGCTCGCGCGGTCGCAGAACACGTTCGGCAAGACCCTCCTCGGGCTGCTGTCGCGCGAGACGCTGGACGACGACGCCTGGGAGGAGATCGAGGACACCCTGATCACCGCCGACCTGGGCGCCGCCGTCGCCCGTCAGGTCACCGACGATCTGCGGACGCGGGTGCAGGTCCTCGGCACGCGCAGCCCGGGGGAGGTCCGTGCGCTGCTCAAGGAGGAGCTGGTCAAGCAGATCGGCCCGGATCTGGACCGTTCGCTGCACACCGAGCCGCCCGGTGAGCGGCCGGGCGTGCTGATGGTCGTCGGCGTCAACGGCACCGGGAAGACCACCACGTGCGGGAAGCTCGGCCGTGTCCTGGTCGGCGACGGGAAGACCGTGATCGTCGGGGCCGCCGACACGTTCCGCGCCGCCGCCGCCGACCAGCTGGAGACGTGGGCGACCCGGGTCGGGGCGCAGGTCGTCCGCAAGGACGAGGGCGCCGACCCCGCGAGCGTCGCGTTCGACGCCGTCAAGCAGGGCATCGACACCGGCGTCGACGTGGTGATCATCGACACCGCGGGACGGCTGCACACCAAGACCGGGCTGATGGACGAGCTCGGCAAGATCAAGCGGGTCGTGGAGAAGCAGGCCACGGTCGACGAGGTGCTGCTCGTCCTGGACGCCACGACCGGGCAGAACGGCATGCAGCAGGCCCGCGTGTTCGCCGAGGTCGTCAACATCACCGGCGTCGTGCTGACGAAGCTGGACGGCACCGCGAAGGGCGGCATCGTCGTCCAGGTGCAGCGCGAGCTCGGCGTCCCGGTCAAGCTCGTCGGGCTGGGCGAGGGGCCGGACGATCTCGCGCCCTTCGAGCCGGAGGCCTTCGTCGACGCCATCCTGGGAGACTGAGAAATCAGGCCAATATTGCATTAAAGCGGTTTGTAAGGATTTGGAAACACCGGTGAAACACGCCGGGACCGGGTTTCACACCACGGAAACGTAGGAGCCCACCAACCGAAACCGCCGCGTCCGAGTCTCTGAGCAGTCACGTTCCCCTGGCGAGGAGGGACTTCCCCAGAGATGAAGATCGACAGCGGTAGCACCGCCTGGATGCTGACGAGCACCGCGCTCGTCCTCCTGATGACACCCGGGCTCGCTTTTTTCTACGGCGGCATGAGCCGGGCCAAGAGCGTCCTCAACATGATGATGATGAGCTTCGTCAGCATCGCCGTCGTGGGCATGGCGTGGGTCGTCTACGGCTACTCGCTCACGTTCGGCGACGGCGGCGGGCTCAGCTCGTTCATCGGCGGGTTCGGCGACTGGGGGCTCGTCGGCCTGGAGAACGCGGCGACGGCCGGGGACGGCACCGGCGTCCCGCAACTGGTGTTCGCGGCCTTCCAGGCGACGTTCGCCATCATCACCGTCGCCCTGATCAGCGGCGCCGTCGCGGACCGCGCCAAGTTCGGCGCCTGGGTCGTGTTCAGCCTCGTGTGGGTGACGCTGGTGTACTTCCCGATCGCGCACTGGGTCTGGTGGTCGGACGGCGAGGACGGCGGCAAGGCCGGCTGGCTCTTCGACCTCGGCGCCCTCGACTTCGCGGGCGGCACGGTCGTCCACATCAACGCGGGCGTCGCGGCGCTCGCGCTCGTGCTCGTCCTCGGCAGGCGCAGGGGATGGCCGAAGGAACCGATGCGGCCGCACAACCTGCCGTTCGTCCTGCTCGGGGCGGGGCTGCTGTGGTTCGGCTGGTTCGGGTTCAACGCCGGGTCCGCGCTCGGCGCCGGAGCCACCGCGGCCGTCGCGTTCGTCAACACGCTCGCCGCCGCCTGCGCCGCCGCGTTCGCGTGGATCGTCGTCGAGAAGCTGCGGGACGGGTCGTCCACGACGCTCGGCATCGCGTCCGGCATCGTCGCCGGGCTCGTCGCCGTCACCCCGGCCTGCGCGTTCGTCACCCCGCTCGGCGCCATCGCCCTCGGCCTCGCCGCCGGTGCGGTCTGCGCGTTCGCGGTCGGACTGAAGTACAGGCTCGGCTACGACGACTCGCTGGACGTCGTCGGCGTCCACATGGTCGGCGGCATCGTCGGCGCGCTCCTCATCGGAATCCTGGCCACCACGGCGGTCAACGACGCCGGGGCCGACGGGCTGCTCGCGGGCGGCGGGTTCGCGCTGCTCGGCAAGCAGGCGGTCGCCGTCCTGGCGACGCTCGCCTACTCCTTCACCGTCACCTACGCGATCGCCAAGGTCATCGACCTGGTCATGGGCCTGCGGATCAGCGAGGACGACGAGGCCGCCGGCATCGACAGCACGGCGCACGCCGAGACGGCCTACGACTTCGGCACCATCCGGGCGGGTATCGGCTCCGGTGCCACCGCGGCGGCGCGCTCCGGCCCGCCGGCCCCGGTCTCCGGTCACTCCGGCGGCGCGAAGGTGGAGGCGAAGTGATGAAGCTCGTCACGGCGGTCATCAAGCCGTTCAAGCTGGACGACGTCAAGAAGGCACTGGAGGCCTTCGGCGTGCGCGGCCTGACGGTCAGCGAGGCCAGCGGCTACGGCCGGCAGAAGGGCCACACGGAGGTCTACCGGGGCGCCGAATACCAGGTCGACCTGGTACCCAAGCTCCGGATCGAGGTCCTCGTCGACGCGGCGGACGCCGACGACATCATCGACGTGATCGTCCAGGCGGCCCGCACCGACAGGATCGGCGACGGCAAGGTCTGGGCCGTCCCCGTCGACACGGTCGTCCGCGTCCGCACAGGCGAAACCGGCCCCGAGGCCCTCTGACCGGGCCCCGGCCAACGCACCCACCCGAGCTGGGGTAGATGTCCGGTTCGGCGGGCAGCGCTGGGAGCGGACGGACGCTGGGCGGTCGTCCCGGCCGAACTCCCGGCCGAACTCCCGGCCGAACTCCCGGCGGTGCACCCGGCGGGGCGGGGCGGGACGGCCAGCGGCCTAGGAGGGATTCATGGAGCCGGAACGGCGTACAGAACTCGGCCTGGCCAGCGGTTTCGGGACGGTCGGCGGGGCCCGCGCCGCGCTCTCGGCATCGCGGACGGCGCGGACCGCTGAACTCGACCAATGGCTGCGCGACCTCCTGACCTCCGGACCGGCCGGACCGGTTCCGCCGGACGTCGCCCTCATCGCGGTCGGCAGCCACGCCCGGCGCGAGCTGACGCCCGGCGGCGACCTCGACCTGGTCCTCGTGCACCGCGGCCGCGCCGGCGTCGCCGAGGTCGCGGACCGGATCTGGTACCCGGTCTGGGACTCCGGACTGCGGCTCGACCATTCCGTCCGCACCGTCCACGAGGCCCGGACCGTGGCGCGCGGCGACCTGAAGGCCGCCCTCGGGCTGCTG
>JBOHBY010000368.1:0-1551 GCA_050698635.1 Spirillospora sp. | reverse complement strand
GTCGTAGACGACGACGAGACCGCCCTGCGACACCCCCGCGCGGCGCATCGCCGACTCGAACGCGACGGGATCGGGAAGGGGATGGCGGCCACCGGGACCGGGCGGCCCGGCCACGTCCTGGTCGAGGTCGACGAACACGGCGCCGGGCAGGTGCCCCTTGCGGTAGGACTC
The DNA here is from genome assembly GCA_050698635.1 of Spirillospora sp. Lineage (GTDB taxonomy): Bacteria > Actinomycetota > Actinomycetes > Streptosporangiales > Streptosporangiaceae > Spirillospora. Next base: position 1,380 of record JBOHBY010000368.1, on the reverse strand, counting down.
GATCCCCGGCGGACCCGCCAGATGCCATCGGACGTCCAGCAGGACCACGGGCGCCTGCCGCCGGAGCAGCCCGTCCAGCGCGGGCACTTCGATGAGAGGGTGCACACCGCCAGTTTGACCGCCGTCGCCCCGATTAGGGAGGGGAGAAGCCTGGTTCATCTCAAGTACACCGTGGTTTCAGGGCCGGGATGTGGTCAGCAGCGGGACGAGCTGTTCCGCCGGGACGAGGGAGCCGTGCATGCCGACCATCCGGTCCAGCCACGGCTCCCGCTCGGACGCGACGATCGCGAGGTCGGCGTGCGGGACGGCGATCACGTCCCCGATCCGTTCGAGCATGCCGGGGCCGAGCGGGCCGAACCAGCCGCCCGCGACCGCCTCCGCACGCGCGACGACCCAGGCCCGGTCGCCGAGCAGCGCCGTCCACGCGGCGAGGACGTCGTCGTGCGCGCCCGGCTCGCTGTAGACGTACCGGGCGCGGGCGTCGCCGCCGAGGAGCGCGACCCCGTCGCGTAGCTCGGCGACCGTGTCGACGTCCACGCGCTCGACCGGGTCGACCATGCCGTGGTCGGCCGTCACGTGGAGCGCCGACCCCGGCGGCAGGACGGCCGCGATCTGCTGGGCGAGCGTGTCCATGAACCGGAGCTGGTGCCGCCAGTCGGCGGAGGCGACCCCAAAACGGTGGCCGGTCGAGTCAAGGTCGGCGTGGTAGGCGGTGACGAACGCGCGGTCGCCTGCGCGCAGGGCCAGCTCGACGCGCCCGACGAGCTGCCCGAACCCGTCGGCGGAGTGGTAGCGGGCACCGCGCGTGGTGGCCCGGCTGAGCGGCGTCCCGCGGTAATGGCGCAGCGCGACGTAGCCGACCTCGACGCCGTCGGCCGCGGCCCGCTCGTACACGGTCGGGACGGGCTGGAACTCGTCCGGGTCGACGGAGTCGTCCTGCCAGCGCAGGCAGTTCAGCAGCCTGCCCGTCCCGGGGATCGCGACCTGCACGCCGAGCAGCCCGTGCGCGCCGGGCGGGGCGCCGGTACCGAGCGAGCCGAGGCTGCTGACCGTCGTCGCCGGGAACCCGGACGTGATCGGGCCGCCGTCCATCGCGTTCAGGTACGGGGCCTCGTCCGGGTGGGCCCGCAGCTGCTCCCAGCCGAGCCCGTCGATCACCAGGACGCAGACGCGCGGCACCGGTGGCAGTCCGAGGACGTTCACCGCGTCCGCGACGCCCAGCGACGCCAGCACCGACGGCGGAAGATCGGCAAGCGCGCCCGCCCCGTAGCGCGGAACGGGCGGCTCCCCGCCCGAGCCCCCGCCCGGACCGGTCACCGCGCCCTCACCTGGGTCGTGGCCGGGGCGATCACCGGGCGGTCGCGGTGGACAGTTCCTCGG
>JBOHBY010000367.1:0-2866 GCA_050698635.1 Spirillospora sp. | reverse complement strand
GGGGAGGGGTCCTGATGCGGGTCGCGATCGCCGGGGCGGGCGCGGTGGGCCGGTCCATCGCCGCGGAGCTGCTGGAGAACGGGCACGAGGTGCTCCTGATCGACAAGAGCCCGAAGGCCATCAAGGTGGAGATGGTGCCGCGCGCCGAGTGGCTGCTGGCCGACGCGTGCGAGATCTCCGCGCTGGACGACGCCGCGCTGGAGCGCTGCCAGGTCGTGGTCGCCTCGTCCGGGGACGACAAGGTCAACCTGGTGGTGTCGCTGCTGGCCAAGACCGAGTACGGGGTGCCGCGCGTGGTGGCCCGGATCAACCATCCGAACAACGAGTGGCTGTTCAACGAGTCGTGGGGCGTGGACGTGGCCGTGTCGACGCCGCGGCTGCTGTCGGCGCTGGTGGAGGAGGCGGTCAGCGTCGGCGACCTGGTCCGGCTGATGACGTTCCGGCAGGGCGAGGCGAACCTGGTCGAGCTGACGCTGCCGGAGGACGCGCCGCTCGGCGGGCAGCGGGTCGGGTCGGTGGACTGGCCGCGCGACACGGCGCTGGTGGCGATCCTGCGGGAGGGGCGGGTGCTCGTCCCGACGTCCGACGACACCCTGGAGCCCGGCGACGAGCTGATGTTCGTGGCCAGCCAGGACGTCGAGGACGAACTAGCCGAACTCCTAGGCGGCCACTGACCGGGGGGCTAGGCGGCCACTGACCGGGGCGGCGCGTCAGGCGGTCTTCTCGCGGTCGCCGCGGTCGATGGGGGTGCGGCCGCGGGCGAGCAGCCAGACCATGGCCGCCAGCGCCGCCACCTGCAGCGGCCAGCCCATCGCGATCTTGGCGGCGCCGAGCAGGCCGCTCTGGTCGCCGTCGGCGAGGTAGATCGGGTACTGGACGGCGACCCGCGCCGCGCACGGCAGCACCAGCAGCCAGGTGAGCCTTGAGCAGAGCTTGACGATGCCGGGGTCGCGCCGCCACGCGGTCGGGTCGCCGGTGACGGTGCCGATGATGAAGCCGACGACCGGCCACCGCACCACGATCGAGAAGATCATCGCGGCGGCGTAGCCGGCGTTGAGCAGGATGCCGGGCAGGAACGCATCCTCGGCCTTGCCGGAGCGCAGCGCGAAGAACGCGGCGATCGCGATGCCGACGAGGCTGTTCAGGACGAACTGCGGGTTGGAGCGCTGCGCGATCCGGACGGCGAGCAGCAGCACCGCCGCGCCGACCCCGGCGCCGACGGCGAGCTTGATCTCGTCGGCCACGACATAGGTGCCGGTGAAGGCGATGGTCGGGACGGCCGCCTCGACCATGCCCCGGACGCCGCCGAGCGCTTTGTTGAGCTGGGCCCGCACGGCCGCCTCGACGGTGTCGTGCGCGGCCATCTCCTTGTCATGCGCCGACACGCCGTCCGATGACACGTCCTCGTGCGCCGACTCGTCGTCCGTGGGCTTGGCGGGGGTGGGGCGCTCCTTCTCCGGCGTCTGCTCCGGGGTCGCTTCCACTTCGCTCACGTCGCACTCCCGGCCGCGCGCGGCGGTCTCACGAACCGCCGCGCAGCTCGTATCGCGGATTGAACATGACCTTGCGCCCGTCCTGGGTGCTGACGAGCCCCTCAGCGCGCAGCATGCGCCCGGGGTCGATGCCGGCGATCTTACGGCGGCCGAGCCAGACCAGGCTGATCACGTCGGTGCCGTCGTAGAGCTCGGCTTCCAGGGCCGGGGCGCCGCCCCGCGGACGGAGCGTCACCGTACGTAGCGTACCCGCGACGCAGTGCCGCTTGCGCTCGGCGCAGTCGGTGATCGGCGTCGCGCCTTCGTGCCCCGAGGACTTCTGCAGGTCCTCGGCCTCGAGTTCGGCGGTGCTCGACGCCATGCGCCGCAGGAAGCGGCGAAGCCCGCCCCTCCCGCGCTCGGCCGATTCCTCGTCCATGTCTCGAAGCGTATGGCATCTCCGGACGAATCGGGCCCCCTCCCCCGTCCCTCGGTCAACCCTCGTGGCCAAGAGTTGGAATGAAGCATTCCGTTCTGCTATTATCGGAACAGAGCATTCCGCTCCAAGAGGAAGGAAGAGCCGTGACCGCCACGCTCGACACCCCGGTCCCGACACCCGAGACCCGTCCCGACGCCCGCCCGGACAGCGCGGACGGCGCGGACGGCGCGGCTCCCCACCCGCGCCGCTGGCTGGGCCTGTCCGCGGTCCTGGCCGCCACCCTGCTGAACCTGCTCGACTCCACGGTCGTGAACGTGGCCGCGCCCGCGATCCGCGCCGACCTCGGCGGCTCGTACTCCGCGTTGCAGTGGATGGCCGCCGGATACACGCTCGCCCTCGCCGTGGCGCTGCTCACCGGCGGGCGGCTCGGCGACATGTTCGGCCGCAAGCCCGTCCTGTTGGCGGGCGCCGCGGGGTTCATGGTGACCTCGGTGGCCTGCGCGTTCGCCTGGTCGCCCGAAAGTCTGATCGCCGCGCGGGTCGCGCAGGGGCTGTGCGCCGCGGTGATGATCCCGCAGGGCTTCGGGCTGATCCGCGACCTGTTCGGCGCCAAGGACATCGGCAAGGCGTTCGCGCTGTTCGGCCCGGTGATCGGGCTGGCCACGATCCTCGGCCCGGTGGTCGCCGGGCTGCTGGTCGACGCCGACCTGTTCGGCACCGGCTGGCGCGCGATCTTCCTGATCAACGTCCCGGTCGGGGCGTACGCGCTGGTCATCGGCGCGCGGGTGCTGCCCGCTCCGGTCAACGCGGACCGGTCCGGCGGGCTGGACGGCACCGGGATGCTGCTCGGCGCGCTCGGCATGAGCATGCTCGTCTACCCGCTCGTCCAGGGCCGCGAGCTCGGCTGGCCCGCCTGGTCGCAGGCGCTGCTCGCCGGCTCGGCGCCCGTCCTCGC
>JBOHBY010000366.1:0-4132 GCA_050698635.1 Spirillospora sp. | reverse complement strand
GGCGGACGACGTCGACCCCGCCGACGCGCAGCCGTCCCGCGTCCGGGCGGGTGAGCGTCGCCACCGCGCGGACGAAGGTCGTCTTCCCCGCGCCGTTCGGGCCCAGCACCGCCGTGACCTGCCCGCGGCGGGCCACCAGATCGAGCCCGGCCAGCGCCTCGACCTTCCCGAAACGCTTGACCAGCCCCTCGGCCTCGATGATCGGTTCGGTCACGACGGGTCGCCTCCCTGGTGTTACGTCGGCCCTGGTGTTACGTCGGCCCTGGTGTTACGTCGGCCGGGTCCGGTTCGTCAGTGCTATGACGGACAGGGGGCGAGGAAGGTAACGATGCACGAGCGCGAATGGCTGGCCGAGCGGTTCGAGACCCACCGGCCCCAGCTGCGGGCGGTGGCCTACCGGATGCTCGGCTCGGCGAGCGAGGCGGACGACGCCGTCCAGGAGGCGTGGCTCCGGCTCCACCGGTCCGACGCCGCCGACGTGCGCAACCTCGGCGGCTGGCTGACGACGGTCGTCGGCCGGATCTGCCTCGACATGCTGCGCTCGCGCACCGCACGGCGGGAGGAACCGCTCGACTCCCGCCCGGCGGACGCGGCGCAGGCCGCCGCCGACGACGCGCCCCATGACGGCCCCGAGCAGGAGGCGCTGCTGGCCGACTCGGTCGGCGTCGCGCTGCTCATCGTGCTGGACACGCTCTCGCCGTCCGAGCGGCTCGCGTTCGTCCTGCACGACATGTTCGGCGTCCCCTACCGCGACATCGCGCCGATCCTCGGCCGGACCCACGACGCGACGAAGATGCTCGCCAGCCGCGCCCGCGCCCGGATCAGGGCCAGCGGCGGCACGGCCCCGGAGGGCGCGGACGCCGACCCGGCCCGCAAGTGGCGCATCGTCCGGGCCTTCCTCACCGCCTCCCGCGACGGCGACTTCGCCGCGCTGCTCGCGGTGCTGCATCCGGACGCCGTCCTGCGCGCCGACCGCACCGCGACGGGGATGGGCGCGAAGGCCGAGATCCGCGGCGCGGAGGGGATCGCCCGTCAACTGTCCGGCCACGCCCAGGCCGCCCGTCCGGCCATGGTGGACGGGACCGCGGGCGCCGCCTGGGCCACCGGCGGCACGCTCCGCGCCGTGTTCGACTTCACCGTCGAGGACGGCGTGGTCACCGCGATCGACATCATCGCCGACCGCGAGCACGTCGAGCGGCTCGACGTCGAGTTCCTCACCGCCCACCCCTGAGTCCGCTCGCGGAAACCGTTGGTCGCCTCCTTTGAGTGGATTTGCTGGAGAATGATGGGGGTGCGCGAGACCGGTCCCGCACGCGTGCGTCACAGTGGGTGGGGGCTGGAGGACGGTTCGGTTCCAGGCGAGGGGTGCGCGATGGCTGAGGAGAAGGTCGAGATCGTCATCGGTCCGGACGGCACCGTGGAGATGAGTGTCGAGGGTGTGGCGGGTCCGCGGTGCGTGGACGACACCGATCCGCTCGTCCGGCTGCTCGGCGGGGAGGTCGAACATCACGAGCTCACCGGCGAGGCGTACCAGCAGGACGAGGCCGAGGAGCAGGACCGCCTGTGGCAGGGATGAGCGGGCTGGAGATCCCGTGGCGGTTGCACGCCGTCCTCCCGCGCAGCGCCGCGAACGGGCCGGGCACGCGGTACGTGATCTGGAGCCAGGGCTGCGCTCTGGCGTGCCCCGGCTGTTTCAACCCCGAGACCCATACGGGCGACGGCGCGTCCGTCCGGACGGTCGGCGAGGTGCTCGCCGAGGTGCTGGACGGCGCCGCGGAACTGGAGGGCGTGACGCTGACCGGCGGGGAGCCGCTGGAGCAGCCCGCGGCGACCGGCGCGTTCTGCGCGGAGGTGAAGGCGCGCAGTGGCCTCGGCGTGATCGTGCTGACCGGCTTCAGCCGCCGGGAGATCGATTCTGACCCGGCCAGGGCGGCGGCCGTCACCGCCGCCGACCTGGTGATCGCCGGACGCTACAACGAGCGGCTGCGCGTGGCCCGCGGCCTGCGCGGCTCGTCGAACAAGGAGTACTGGATGCGTACCGATCGTTACGGGCCGGACGACCTCGCGGCCGTGCCCGAGCTGGAGGTGACGATCACCGGCGGGACGGTCACGTTCACCGGGATGGCGGCGCCCGGACGGGAGTTCTGAATGGGCGTGGACGCCGTCCGGAACGAGATCCGGCTGTACCTGCGCGCCAGGGTCGCGCTGATCGTGCTGGTCACCGTCGAGGAGCGGCGCGCGCTGCGGATGCTCGGCGAGGTGCGCCCCGACCGCGACACGTCCGCCGACCTCGTCACCTGGGACATCGCCGCCGGTCTGGAGTCGGCGGACGGACGCCAGCTCCCCACGGCGGCCTCCCCACCGGACGCGCTCGCCAAGATCCAGGAAATGGCGGTGAAGGAGCCGGGCCGCCGTGACCCGTACGTCCTCACGGACTTCCACGCGTTCTGGGAACGCGACCCGGTGGTCAGGCGGCGGTTGCGCAACCTCGCCGACAAGCTCGTCTACACCGGCGCGTCCCTGATCGTCACGACGCCCGTGCGGAACGTCCCGGTGGAGCTCGGCGACGACGCGGTGGTCGTGGAGATGCCGCTGCCGGACGGCGAGGAGCTGCGCCGCGAGCTCGACCACCTCATCGACAACACCAAGGGCGTGAAGAACGCCCTCACCCCGGCGGGGCGCAGCAGGCTGGCGCAGGCCGCGCTGGGCCTCACCGCGGCCCGCGCCCGGCAGGCGTTCGCCAAGGCCATCGTCCGCGACGACGTCCTCGACGACCGCGACATCGACGCGGTCGTCGCGGAGAAGAAGGCCGTCATCCGGGAGAGCGAGGCGCTGGAGTTCTACAGCGCCGAGGAGACCCCCGACGACCTCGGCGGCCTCGGCGCGCTGAAGAAGTGGCTCGGCCTGCGCGAACGCGCGTTCGGCGACGCGGCCCGCGAGTTCCGGCTGCCCGCGCCGAAGGGCATCGCGCTGATCGGCATCCCCGGCACCGGCAAGAGCCTCACCGCGAAGATGATCGGCGGGATGTGGCGGCTGCCGCTGCTGCGGCTGGACGTCGGCGCCCTCTACGGCTCGCTGGTCGGCGAGTCGGAGGAGCGGGTGCGGCGGGCGCTGCGGCTGGCCGAGACCGTGTCACCGTGTGTGCTGTGGATTGACGAGGTGGAGAAGGCCCTGGCCGCGGGCGGCCACGACGGCGGCACCTCGCAGCGGGTCTTCGGCGCCGTGCTGACCTGGATGCAGGAGAAGACCGCACCGGTGTTCGTGGTCGCGACGGCCAACGACGTGAGCGCGCTGCCGCCGGAGACGCTGCGCCGCGGCCGGTTCGACGAGGTGTTCTTCCTCGACCTGCCGACCGAGGAGGAGCGCCGCGAGATCATCACCGTCCATCTGCGCAAGCGCGGCCGCAGACCGGAGCTGTTCGACGTGCCCCGGCTGGCGCGCGACTGCGACGGGTTCGTCGGCGCCGAGCTGGAGCAGGTCGTCGTCGACGCGATGTACGAGGCGTTCGGCGCCGACCGCGGCGACATCACCACCGACGACGTCGCGCGCGCGGCGGCGCAGACCGTCCCGCTGAGCAGGTCGCAGCGCGAGACCATCGAGGACCTGCGCACCTGGCTGCGGGAGGGCCGCGCCCAGTCGGCATCCACCGAGACCGAACTCACCGCCGTCGGACGCCAGGTGCCGGTGCTGGAGGTCTAGGTGAACGTCCGGGCCGCCGTGCTCCTGCTGAGGCTTCACCCGCGTTCCAGGGTCGCCGCCGGCACCGTGGCGCGCGCGGCGGACGCGGGCGACCCGGTGGCCGTGCGCGCCTTCGCGGAGGCCGCCGGTTCTCCTTCTCCGCTGCGCGAGACGCTGTGGCGGGCGTGGCTGGCGGGGTCCGCGCGGGGGTCGCGCCGGTGGTCGTCCGCGCTCCTGGACGCTCCGCCGCCCTCTCCTCCTGACCTGCTCGTCAACGCCGCCTGGGCAGACTGGCTGGACGAACACGACGACCACCTGCGATCACTCCTGGACGGCTGGAACCGGCCCGCGACGGTCGCCGACCCGCGCGTCGCGTCCCTCAGCCGCCTCGCACGCGGGGACGGCGCGTCCGTCGCCCCGCCGGTGCTCGCCGAGGCCGCCGCCCGCTTCGACC
>JBOHBY010000365.1:0-8092 GCA_050698635.1 Spirillospora sp. | reverse complement strand
GAGCAGCCCGCCAGCAGCAGCGCCGCCCCGGCGGCCGTTCCCGCGGCGGTGCCCAGCAGGCGGCGGCGCGTCATGGGGCTAACGGATTCCTGGCTCATCTCTCTCCCAGGCCAACGAGTCGGAAACGGGAAGATGCGGTGCCGTCCCCCGACTGGCGTGAGCAGCTTAGATTGCGACCGGTCGGTTTGTAAAGGACGGCATCGAGGTAACGAAAATCGGAAAGTCCCGGGGTCAGAGCATGCCCTTCCGGACGGCGACGGGCCTTTTCGGCCGCTCGGTTGTAGTACCGACCGGTCGTGTGGTTCGGCCGCCGTCCAGAACCGGTCTCAGGACAGGTCGTGGTTGTAGCCGCGATCGTTGTCCTGGGACGTGATGAACAGCGCGTCGCACTGCCGGGTGGCGAAGTCGAGCCCGATGTCCGAGCCGGCGGCGGCGATCAGCAGCGGGCGCGGCCGGCTCGTCGCGCGCGGGTTGTCCTTCGCGCCGTACATCTCGAAGTACTCGCCCTCGAAGTCCACCGGGTCGTCCGAGGTCCACAGGTACTTGAGCGCGGTGGTGAACTCGTCGGCGATCGCGTAGCGGACCTGCTGGGACGGCGGGCCGTCCAGGCCGAACCGCGCGTAGTCGGCGGCGTTCGACCCGGCGACGATGTTGACGCCGAGCCGTCCCGCGGACATGTGGTCGATCGAGGCGGTGATCTTGCCGATCAGCACGGGATGGAACCCGTAGCCCATGTGGATGGTCGTGTAGATGCCGAGCCGCTCGGTGATGGTGGCGGACCCGGTCGCGGCAGTCGCGAAGTCGAGCTGGGCGTCGTTCCACCCGGTCGCTCCGCCGTAGCCGCTCCACATGCCGTACTGGAGCTGGCTGTCGAACCCGGCGCGTTCGGCCTCTCTCAGCAGCTTCGACGCCGAAGGCCACTCCCAGAAGTCGCGATGTCGCGCGGGATCGCTGAGCACGGCCTTGCTGCGTGACCTCGGCCCGTACGCCCCTGCGACTGCCCGCGGGCGGCTTCCCCATGATCGCTCCTCGACTATAGAGACTGGCCGGTTGGTATGGTCGATCGGCTCATACGCGCGCCCTACTCGTCATCGACGCGCCCCAGGTTCTGGCCGCGCAGGAGGTCGGCCGCCTTTTCGCCGATCATCACCGCGGCCGCGTTGGTGTTGCAGGAGACGACGGTCGGCATCACCGACGCGTCGGCGACGCGGAGGCCCCGCACGCCGCGGACGCGCAGGTGCGGGTCGACGACCGCGTCTTCGTCGTCGCCCATGCGGCACGTCCCGGACAGGTGGAAGTAGCTGCTGATCGACTCCTTCACCGCGTGCTCCAATTCGGTGCGGTCGAGTTTCAGCAGGGTCGTCGTGTCGGATTCGCCGCCCCAGTCGTCGTAGACACCGGTCTGGACGATCGCGTCGACCATTTCGATGCCCGTGATGAGCTGCTGAAGGTCGTGGTCTTCGCACACGTACGCCGGGTCGATGAGCGGGGCGACCGCAGGGTCGGACGAGACGATCCGCACCGTTCCTCGGCTGCGCGGGCGCATCTGCCCTATGCCGAAGGTGATACCGCCCGGCGCCGGTTCCTGCCATTCCAGGTGGTAGTCGAAATTCATCGCGGACAGGTGCAGGTCGGGGCCGTGCCATCCGCCGTCGGCGCGGGCGAGCAGGGTCGCGCCGTCCGTTCCCGTCCCGGCCGGGGAACGTTCCGGCCGGTACCGGATTCCGGCGAGGAGGATGTGGTCCTGGAGGTTCCGGCCCACGCCGGGCAAGTCGCAGGCGACGTCCACGCCGGCGGCTTCGAGGTCTTTCGCCGGGCCGATGCCGGAGAGCATCAGCAGGTGCGGCGAGCCGACCGCGCCCGCGCACAGCACCACCTCTCCGGCGGCGGCGGCCTCCGTCGCGTCGCCGCGCTGGAACAGCACGCCTTCGCAGCGGCCGTTCCTGATCACCAGGCCCAGCGCCGTCGAGTCCGTGAGCACCGTCAGGTTGGGACGTTCCATCGCGGGCCGCAGATACGCGGTGGCCGTGCTCTCGCGCCGCCCGTCGAAAATGAGCGACTCCGTGAATCCGACGCCCTCCATTTCCGCCGCGTTGAAATCGTCGGTGCGGCGGTGACCGAGCCGCGTCGCGCCCTCGATGAAGGCGAGCGCGAGCGGGTCCGGATCGCCCGTCGCGCGCGGGTGGAGCGGGCCGCCGCGTCCGCGGTAGCGCGGGTCGCCGTCCGGGACGTCCTCGGAGCGCTTGAAGTAAGGGAGGACGCCGGCGTGATCCCAGCCGTGCGCGCCGAGGCGCGCCCATTCCTCGTAGTCCTCGCGGTGACCGCGCAGGTGGGTCATGCAGTTGATCGATCCCGAACCGCCGAGCACCCTGCCGCGGGGCGCCGGGTAGGCGCGTCCGGTCGACGGCTGGACGACGGTCTCGTACGCCCAGTCGGCGTCGGTCCCTTGCAGGGCCGCCCAGGACGCCGGGTCTTCGACGTCCGGACGCCGGTCGTCGCCGCCCGCCTCCAGCAGGAGCACGGAGACGTCCCGGTCCTCGCTGAGCCGGGCCGCGACTACGCACCCGGCCGTCCCGGCCCCGAGGACGACGTAGTCGTATGCCTTCAATGTCGCTCCCGGGCCGGATCAGGCGAGCATGAACTTCTCGACCGCCGTCGAGGTCTCCTCGTAGGCCGAGGTCAGCACCGCGTGCAGCCCGGGCACCTGCACGACCTGCGCGAGGTACGGCTCGTACGCCGCGCGCTGCTCCGGCGTCACCAGGTTGAAGGCGGGCGCGTACAGCATCATCGTGGGCACGGTGATCGTCTCCGGCGGCGGCGCGGGCGCGGCGAACTCGCTGAAGATCGACACGATCGCGGACTGGCAGGTGAAGCGCCGCACCCGGCCGTCGTCGAGCGTCTCGAAATGGCCTTCAAGGTCGGCGATGTACCGTTCCCTGTCAATGTCGCCGGTGTTCTCGCGGCTCTCGACGAACGCCTCGATCGAGTCCCAGATCCCGCCGACGCGTTCCTGCTCGGCGCGGTGCATGGCGAGCTCGGGCGTGATCTGGATGACGGGCTCCAGCACGGCGGCCCGCCGCACGCGCTCGGGACTCCGCGCGATCAGGTCGAGCACGAGCCGTCCGCCGAAGGAGACGCCGACCCAGTCCGGGGCGTCGATCCCGAGGGCGTCGATCGTCTCGATCATGTCGTCCACGTAGGTCGCGTGCGTCCACGGCGGCTCCCAGCCGGACTCGCCGTGCCCGCGCAGGTCGAACGCGATCACGCGGAACCGCCTGCCCCAGCGGTCCTCCGCGACGTGCTGGAAGTTGCCGTGGTTGCCGCCGACACCGTGCACACACACCAGGGGACGTCCGGACGGGTCGCCCCACTCCTTCGTCTGCAGCCGCATTCGTCTCCTTCACGTATCCTGGCCTGCCAGGACGTGAATATCCCGACCGGCCGGTATGTTGATGACCCTAAGTCGCCGCGCGACCCCCGTCAAGGGCCTCAGCCGTAGCTGCGCCCGCCGCACACGTAGAGGACCTGGCCGGTCACGTAGCCGGAGCCGGCGGAGGCCAGCCACGCCACCGCCGTGGCGATGTCGTCGGGCCGCCCGGCGCGACCGAGCGGCACCCTGCCGACGATCCGCTCCCGGACCCGCGGCGGCATCGCCCGCGTCATCTCCGAGTCGACGAAACCGGGCGCCACCGCGTTGACCCGGAGGCGTGGCGCGTAGGCGAGGGCGAGGGCGCGTGTGCAGCCGATGACGCCCGCCTTGGAGACGGCGTAGTTGTACTGGCCCACGTTTCCCAACTGTGCGCGCGAGCTGAGGTTCACTACCGCGCCGCCGTCCCTTATTCGTCCGGCCAGGAATTCCGTCAGTGCGTACGTCCCGCCCAGATTCACGCGGAGGACGGCGCGGAATGCCTGCTCGTCCATCTTCCCGATGAGCGCGTCGCGCGTGATGCCCGCGTTGTTCACCAGCACGGCCAACGGGGCCGATGCTCTATCGACCGCGTCCCCGACCGATGTGCGGCCTTCGGGATCGGTGATGTCGGCTTGCACCGCTATCGCGTCGAGAGCGGCGGCCGCTTCCTTCACGTCTGGGCTCACGTCCACCATCACCGGACGATGGCCCGACAAGGCGAGTTCTTCGGCGATGGCGCGGCCGATTCCGCGGGCCGCGCCCGTGACGACGGCGAGGCTCATGGCAGCATCGCCCCGACGTGTTCGGAACCGAGCATCTGCACCTGCCCCAGCCCGGTTCGTGACGAGACCGCGTGGCGAACCGCGTCCGCGAGCATGCCTTCGCGCTCGCTCCCATCGACGGCGATGACCGTGACGTAGCGCTGTTCGCGGAGACCTTCGAAGGCCAGCGCGCGGGCGCCGCCGACGAGGCCCGCCGCGACGGCGGAATCGAGCGGGGCCGCTCGGCCGAGTACGGCACGCGCGTCGAGGACGTAGACCACCGGCGCGTCGGCGATGGTCGCCTGTCGCGTCAGGACGAACGCCTCCGCCAGTTCGTCCTCAGCGTGATCCCATTCGGTGATGCCGCGGGCGGGCGCGAAGACCAGGCCGTTCTCAAGGCGGCCTTCGGCGGAGCCGATCGAGCGCAGTTCCGTGAGATCGTCTGCCCGCACCCTCATGCGGCACCGCGCCGCTTGAGCAGGGTGACCATCTCCCCTGTCTGGACGACCTCGTCCCGCTGGTTGAGGACGTCGACGCGCTGCACCATCACCCCGCGGTCGGGCTTCGACGTCTGCCGCGCCTCGACCACCTCGTTCACCGCGCGGATCGTGTCGCCGATCAGCACCGGGGCGACGAACCGCCACGACCTGATCTCGGCGAACGCGATGATGGAGGCGTCGAACAGCCCGAGCCGCTGGCGCAGGCCCGTCACCACCGACAGCACCAGCGCGCCGTGCGCGATCCGCTCGCCGAACCCGCTTTCCCGCATCGTCTCGGCATTGGTGTGCAGCTCGTTGTAGTCGCCTGAGACGCCGGCGAAATTGACGACGTCCGCCTCAGTGATCGTGCGTCCCGCGGTCTCGAACCGCGTCCCGACGCGCACGTCGTCGAACCACATGGTGTCCAAACTGGATTTTCCTTCCGGTCGGCGGTGTCAGAGAACCCTTTGCAGGAAGGTGCGGGTGCGCTCCTCGCGCGGCTTCTCCAGCACTTCGGACGGCGGGCCCTGCTCGACGATGACGCCGCCGTCCATGAAGACGACCGTGTCGGCGACGTCGCGCGCGAACTTGATTTCGTGGGTGACGACGAGCATCGTCATCCCCTCCTCCGCGACACCGCGGATGACGGCCAGCACTTCGCCGACCAGTTCCGGGTCGAGTGCGCTCGTCGGCTCGTCGAAGAGAATCACGCGCGGGTCGATCGCGAGCGCCCGCGCGATCGCGACGCGCTGCTGCTCGCCGCCCGAGAGCTGACGCGGGTATTTCCCGGCCTTGTCGCCGAGCCCGACCCGCTCCAGCAGTTTCCTCGCGTTCTCCCGGGCCTCGGCGCGCGGCCGCTTGTGCACCTTGATCGGCGCGAAGCTGACGTTCTGCTCGGCCGTCATGTGCGGGTAGAGGTTGAAGTGCTGGAACACCATTCCGATCGAGGAGCGCTGGCGGTTCAGCTCGCGCTCGCCCATCTCGTGCAGCTTCCCGCCGCGCTCGCGGTAGCCGATGACCTCGCCGTCGACGACCAGGCGCCCGCCGTCGATCCGGTCGAGATGGTTGACGCACCGCAGAAAGGTGCTCTTTCCCGCGCCCGACGGGCCGATGATGCAGCAGACCTCGCCGGGCACGACGTCGAGCGTGATGCCCTCCAGCACCCGGACGTGCCCGTAGTGCTTGCGGACGGACCGCGCGGAGATCATGGGTTTCATTGCCGGGCCACCCTTCCGCGCACGCCGGCGACGAGGCTCTTCAGCGGTGAGGAATTCGGAGTGCGCCGCGACCCGCGCGCGAAGCGCTCTTCGAGGAAGTGCTGCCCAATGCTGAGCAGCGTCGTGATGAACAGGTACCAGATCGCGGCCACGACCAGCAGCGGGATGACCTGGTAGGTGCGGTTGTAGACATCGCTGACGCTGCGCAGCAACTCGGCGTAGGACACCACGCTTGCCAGCGACGACCATTTCAGCATGCCGATCAGCTCGTTGCCCGTCGGCGGGATGATGACCCGCATCGCCTGCGGCAGCACGACATGGGTGAGCGTCTGGAAACGGCTCAGACCATAGGCGGTGGCGGCGTCGGATTGGCCTTCGTCCACCGAGAGGATGCCCGCCCGCACGATCTCCGAGTAATAGGCCGCGAAATTCAGGCCGAGGCCGAGCAGCGACGCCAGCAGCGGCGTCATCACCTTGTTGGTGTCCATCTCGATGACCTGGACGCCGAGCACGGTCACGCTGAGATACGGGATGATGGACGACAGGTTGAACCAGAAAATGAGCTGGACGAGCGTCGGCGTCCCGCGGAAGAACCATTGGTAGAGCGACGCGACGCCGTTCAGGACGGGATTCGGCGACAGCCGCATGACGGCGACGACCGTCCCGAGCACCATGCCGATCGCCATGCTCAGCACCGTCATAAGAAGGGTGTTCCGCACGCCCTTCAGCACGTCGGAGTCGAAGAGGTAGTCGCCGACGACGTTCCATTCCATGTTCTCCGCCGACGCCAGCAGCCAGACCAGGCAGCCGAGGAGGAACACCACGACCGCGGCCCCGGCCCATCGTCCCGGATGGCGGCGCGGGACGAGCGGGAGCTCGTCCTCCGCGGGCCGCTTCTCAAACCGGCCCATTGACAGTTCTCCGGACATCAGCTGCCCTTCACTGGCTGGGTGTCGATCGTGGGCGACTGGAGGAGAACCTCACCGAGACCGGCGTCGGCCATCTTCTTCTGCCATGTGCCCTCCTTCATGAGCTGCTCGATGGCCTGCACGAACGCGGTGCGCAATTCCTGATTGCCCTTCGCGAAAATCCATCCGCTCAGCAGGGACGCGTCGCCCTTGATCGGGGTGTGCAGCATTTCGAGGGCCGGGTTCTTCCCGGCCGTGTACTTGGCGACCGCCGGGTCCTGAAGGGTGAGGTCCGTCCGGCCGTTGACGACGGCCAGGAAGCTCGCGCCCGGGTCGGTGAACTCGTGCTGCTTCAGCTCCGGCTCGCCGTCCGCGGCGCACCGCTTGGCGATCGACTTGATGATCGTGGACTGGTAGCTGCCGGCGGACTCGCCGCTGGTCAGCCCGCACGGCTTCGCCGGGTCGACCTTGCGCGGGTTGCCCTTGAGGACGAGCGCGCGCATCTCGCTGCGGATGATGTCGACGAAGCCCACCTGCCCGCGGCGCTCCGGGGTGTCGGCGAACATGCCGATCGCGAGATCGTTGCGGCCGTTCACGACCGACGGGATCATCGCCTCGAACGCCAGGTCGTGGAACCGCGCCTCGACGCCGAGCTTCGCGGCGACCGCGCGGACGAGATCCGGCTCGATGCCGCCTATTCTGCCGTTTTCGAGCGTCGTGTACGGCGGGTAGTTGGCGAAGGCCGCGATGTCGAGCGCGCCTTTGCTCCTGACCTTGTCCGGCAGCCGGATCGTCGCCGCGGCCCCGCCGCCGGACTCGACCGGGCGGGTCGTCGAGACCGAACAGCCCGACAGCCCGACGACCAGGCCGGCGACCAGGGCGCAGGCGGCGCGCCCTAGCGGCATGCTTGCCATGTGGTTACCTCCGCTGGACCTCAGCGGCTCGTCGGTGCGGGAGCGGTGACCACAAACGAACCGGTTGGTATCCAGCAGTATTGAGAGCCTGCCGCTCCCACGTCAAGAGGCTGCCGTCCAGTCGTCCATACGACGAGGTTACGGTGTCGACGCCAGACGATCCATGCCCAGTCGGGGCGTTGACAGCGGAATCGGAGCCGATCTAACATACCGACCGGTAGGTTGGATCAATTGTCGCGAACGCCGCCGCAGAGAGGTGTCAGGTTGACCATGAGCACTGTTCCGCCGGTGGAAGCCGGTCCCTTCATCGGCGGCCGGTTCGTCGAGTCCGCGGGCGGCGGGCGCCGGGACGCCGTCAGCCCGGCCACCGGCGAGACGGTCGGGAGCTTCGCCCTGGGCGAGCC
>JBOHBY010000364.1:0-5726 GCA_050698635.1 Spirillospora sp. | reverse complement strand
CGCCGAGGGCGCCGCCGAACGCTGCCCCCCGCTCTGCGACCACCTGCAGGAGAGCTGCGGGCTCGACGGCTGGGTCGAGGACGGCCACGCCAGCCGCGCCCGCCTGGACTCCCTCCGCCGCCTCCTGGCGAGCCGCGAGGGCGACGCGGAGTAGACCTGGAATAGCGGCCGCTTCGCCCGGCTCGCGTCGGTATCGTCGCCCGCATGGCCCGGTTGATCGCAGCGCGCTACGAGTTGCTGGAGGTGCTCGGACGCGGCGGGATGGGCGCGGTGTGGCGGGCTCGCGACCGCACGCTCGACCGCGAGGTGGCGGTCAAGGAGGTGTCGCTGCCGGACGGCCTGGACGACGCGCAGGTCGAGCGGACGTACGCGCGGACGTTCCGGGAGGCGAGGTCGGCGGCGCGGCTGGACCATCCCGGCATCGTGACCGTCCACGACGTCGTCGAGGAGGACGGGCGCCCCTGGATCGTGATGCGGCTCGTCCGGGCCGAGGGCCTCGACAAGGTCATCGCGCGGGAGGGGCCGCTGCCGCCCGGCCGGGTCGCGGCGATCGGCCTGGACCTGCTGGACGCGCTGAACGCCGCGCACGCCGCCGGGGTCGTGCACCGCGACGTCAAGCCGGGGAACGTGCTGCTGCCCCAGGAACGGGCCGTCCTCACCGACTTCGGCATCGCGACCGTCGCCGGCGACGAGACCCTCACCCAGGCGGGCGCGATCGTCGGGTCGCCCGCGTATCTGGCGCCCGAGCAGGCCCGGCACCAGCGGGCCACGCCGGCGTCCGACCTGTGGGCGCTGGGCGCGACGCTGTACGCGGCTGTGGAGGGCCGTCCGCCGTACAGGCGGCCTGACGTGTGGGGCGTGATGGCCGCCCTGCTGTCCGACGACCCGGACCCGCTGCGGCTGGCCGGTCCCCTCACCCCGGTCCTGCACGGCCTGCTCCGCAAGGACCCGGACCAGCGGATGGGCCCCGACGAGGCCGCACGGCTCCTCCGCCAAGCCGCGCAGAGCCCACCGCGGTGCCCGTCCGGACACCACCGCCTCCGCACGACGTGACGCTGGAGCCGCCCGTGGCCGCACCGACGATCGAGACGCCCCCGGAGGCGGCGCGGCCCGCGCGCCGTCCGCCATGGGCGCTGGTCGTCCCGGCCGCGATCTTCGCGACCGCGCTGGTCGCCGCCGTCGTCGCCGTCGTGGTGTTCGTCAGAAGCGACGACGGCGGAAGCGGCGACCCGCCGCCGTCGGTGAACGCCTCCGTGCCGTCCGGATTCCGCCTGTACCGGGGCTCGGCGTTCGTCGCGGCCGTACCGCGGGGCTGGACGGCCGAGGGCTCTGGCGACGACGTGACGTTCAAGGACCCGGCCCAGGGCGTGACGCGCGGCATGGTGATCCAGCGCGTCACGAACACCGACACCGCCGACCCCGGGGACGCCCTGGCCGACGCGCTCTTCCGGATGAAGAACGACACCGCCGAGTATCCCGAGTTCAGTCAGGAAAGCCTCAACCGCAATTTGGCCTACCTGGGGCGAACGGCCGCCGAAGCCCAGTTCACCTTCACCAAGGACGGCTTGCCCGGCCGGGTCCGTGTCCGGGTGTTCAAGCTCGACGACGCGATCTACCAGGTCATCCTTGTCGCGGCCCAGAAGGGCTGGGACGGGGCCGTCCCCGTCTACGAGACCTTCCTCAAGACGCTGCGAAGCACGTCGTGACGCGATGAACCGGCGCACCGTGCTCCTGACGACGCTTCTCGGCACACTCGCGGCCGCCGGGTGCTCCGACGAGAAGCCGTCCGGCGATACCGGGCATGTTCCCTCCCGGTCGCCGCGTCCGACCGGGCCCGCCGACTGGAGCGCGCTGGAACGCGGTCTGGACGGAACGCTGGTCCGCCCGTCCGACGCCTCGTACGCGCGGGCCCGCCGCCTCTACATCCCGCGCTACGACGACATCGAACCGGCGGGCGTCGCGTACTGCGCGACACCACAGGACGTGTCCGAATGCCTAGCGTTCGCGACACTGCGGCGGATGCCGGTCGCGGTGCGCTGCGGCGGCCACAGCTACGCGGGCTGGTCGACAGGTCCCGGCCTCGTCATCGACGTCTCTCCCATGGACACGGTGAAACGCGACGGCGGCCACGCGGTCGTAGGCGCCGGAACCCGGCTGATCGACCTGTACGCCGGTCTCGCCGAGCACGGCGTGAGCGTCCCGTCCGGAAGTTGCCCGACGGTCGGTGTGGCGGGGCTGACGCTGGGCGGCGGCCTGGGCGTGACGTGCCGCGCGTACGGCCTGTCCTGCGACGCCCTGGAGTCGGTCCAGGTCGTCACGGCGGACGGACGGCTCCGCACCTGCGACGCCGACCAGAACCCTGACCTGTTCTGGGCGTGCCGGGGCGGGGGCGGCGGCAACTTCGGCGCCGCGGTCTCGTTCACGTTCCGTACGCACGAGGCCGGGGACGTCACGCCGTTCACCCTGCGCTGGGCCTGGCCGGATGCGGCCGACGTGATCCGCGGCTGGCAGCGCTGGGCCCCGGCCGCGCCCGACGAGGTCTGGACGAGCCTGCGCCTCGACACGCGTCCCGGCCAGGCGACCCCGAGCGTCGAGATCATCGGCGTCGCCCTCACGGACGCCACCGCCCACATGAACGCCCTGACGGCCGCGACCCGCGCCGAACCGACGTCGTCCACCGCCCAGACCCGCCCCTACCTGGACGCCATGAAGCTCATGGGCGGCTGCGAGGGACAGACCGTCGAGCAGTGCCACGCCCAAGGCACACTGCCCGGACATCGCCCGTCCGGCGCGTTCCCCAGAACGGACTACGAAGGAAAATCCCACATCGCCTACAAGCCCCTACCTGACACGGCCATCAGAACCCTCCTAGACCGCTTCGAGAAGGGCAACGAAGTAGAGAACCGTTCCGTCCTGCTAGACGCCATGGGCGGCGCCATAAGCCGCATGGGCCCAGGCGACACCGCCTTCCCACACAGGAAGGCTCTGTTCTGCGTCCAATACCTGGCCCCGGACAACACCTGGCTTCGCGCCACGCAC
Organism: Spirillospora sp.; assembly: GCA_050698635.1. Lineage (GTDB taxonomy): Bacteria > Actinomycetota > Actinomycetes > Streptosporangiales > Streptosporangiaceae > Spirillospora. The sequence goes on along the minus strand of JBOHBY010000364.1, from coordinate 2,687 downwards.
ACGGCGATGGAGCCGTTCATAGGCGGCTCCGCCTACGTGAACTACATCGACCCCGACCTCAAAGCCTGGGCGAGCGCCTATTACGGCCCCAACCTGGACAGGCTCAGGAAAACCAAGGCCGCCCACGACCCAGGCAGGCTCTTCACCTTCCCCCAGGCCGTCTGACCGTCAGCCGCCGTCCGGCGGCTTCTCGAACAGGCGGCGTGCCCTGTCCTCGGCCTCGTTCAGCGCCTTGACGTGCTCGGGCGCGAGCTCCTCCACGCAGCGGGTCATCTCCTCGGTGACCCAGCTGAACGCGCTCTCCTCCGCGCCGCGCAGCGCCGCCCGCACGCTCGCGGAGCGGGCGCCGAGCGCGGCCCATTCCAGCTCCAGCCGCGCGACGGCCTCGTCGAACGCGCGGGCCGTCTCGGCGCTCGCGTCCTTCAGGTCGTCCGGAACGGGCCCCCGTCCCGCCTTCCTGGCCTGGCCGGACAGCGTCGAGATGCGGCTGGCCAGCGTCAGCCCCTCCCGGGCGAGCGGCAGCACGTCGTGGATCAGGTCGGTGACGGCCTTCGCCAGCTCCTCGACGCGGGTCAGGAGCGTCTGCGTCGCCTCCTCCAGCGCCGTGGACGTGCGTTCGGCGACGCGTTCGGCGACGTCCTGCTGCCGCTTGGACAGCACCGGGACGATGTCACGGTCCAGCCTGCGCCGCACCTCGCGCTCCCGCGCGCCGCGCTCGCCTGGCCCGGCCCGGTCGGCCCAGTCGGCCACGACGCGCTCGATGCGCTCCTCCCCGGACGCGGCGATCTCCGCCGTGATCTCGTCCAGGGCCTCGCCGACGCGGGCCTTCAGGCGTTCCACGCGCCCGTAGAGGGCCTCGCGTTTGAACGGGTCGTTGAGCTCGTTGAGCTGCGCCTGCAACCGGCGGGACACGTCGATCGCGTGCTCGGCCAGGGGGACGAGGCGGTCGGCGAGCTCGTCGAGTGTCGCGGCCCGGCGCGGGTCGGTCAGCTCCGCCACCCATGCGGGAAGGTCGTGCGGCATGGGGACATGCTGCCACCACCGGGGCCGCGAGACGGGCGGTAACGCCCCGGCGCGCCCCACCCGGACGACCGAAAAGCCCGAACGGCCGGGTAAGTGTGTCTGGACCGGACGTGATCAGGGTAGCGTTGCACGCCGTGGCGGGCTATTCCGATGACCTTCGTCTCGCGCATGTGCTGGCGGACGGGGCCGACGACATCACGACCAGGCGTTTCCGCGCGCTCGATCTCGACATCGAGACCAAGCCGGACCTGACGCCGGTCAGCGACGCCGACCGCAGCGTCGAGGAGCAGATCCGCGGCACGCTGAAGCGGGCCCGCCCGCGCGACGCGGTGCTCGGCGAGGAGTTCGGCCGGACCGGGTTCGGGAACCGCTGCTGGATCATCGACCCGATCGACGCGACGAAGAACTTCGTCCGGGGCGTCCCGGTGTGGGCGACGCTGATCGCGCTGATGGAGAACGAGGAGATCGTCGTCGGGGTCGTGTCGGCGCCCGCGCTGCAGCGGCGCTGGTGGGCGGCGCGCGGCGGCGGCGCGTGGACGGGCCGCAGCCTGACCCGCGCGACCCGGATGACCGTGTCGTCGGTGACGGCGCTGACCGACGCCTCGCTGTCGTTCTCCAGCCTCAGCGGCTGGGAGGAGCAGGGCCGCCTCAGCCGTTTCATCGACCTGACCCGCGAGGTGTGGCGGACGCGGGCGTTCGGCGACTTCTGGTCGCACATGATGGTCGCCGAGGGCGCGATCGACATCTCCGCCGAGCCGGAGGTGTCGCTGTGGGACCTCGCCGCGCTCCAGGTCATCGTGGAGGAGGCCGGGGGGATGTTCACCGACCTGTCCGGCGCGCCGGGCCCGGACGGCGGCAGCGTCGTCTGCACCAACGGCAGGCTGCACCCCGAGGTCCTGCGCACGCTCGGTGGCGGCCAGCTCTCCCTGCGCATCTGACCTGCGCGTCCGATCCCGTTCCTTCGCGTTCTCGGGAAGATCACTGTGGCCATCGGGCCGACTCGCGACATATCGTGGAACAGCGGCCGTGGTACGGCCGTTGTATCCAGGGGTGGCCAGTTAACGGAGGTACCAGATGTCGACCCGGACAAAGTTCGTGATCGGCGGCGTCGTTGTCGGCTTGCTGACCTTGTGGATCTTCCCCTGGTGGCTGACCGCGCTGATCATTCTCGGCGTGCTCGGCACACCGGTCGTGGGCTACCTGATGCTCGACTCGTCGCAGCGCAAGCGCGTGCGCTCCCAGGGCCGCAAGCGCCTGGGAAGCTGACCCCGCGAAGCCGCCTCCGCGTCCCGCCTGGCTAGGGTGCGGGTGTGGCGGACGTGCGGGTCGGCGTGGTCGGCGCGGGCATTCTCGGGCTGGCGATAGCGCGCCGCCTGGCACGGACGCGCCCGGACGTGAAGGTCACGGTCCTCGACAAGGAGGACCGTGTCGCCGCCCACCAGACGGGCCACAACAGCGGTGTCGCCCACGCGGGCCTCTACTACGCGCCCGGTTCGCTGAAGGCGACCCTGTGCCGGCGCGGCATCGGCCTGCTGAAGGAATATTGCACTGACCGTAACCTGCCCTACACCGAGTGCGGCAAGATCGTCGTGGCGCGCGACGCGCGGGAACTGGCCGCGCTGGACGAGATCGAACGCCGCGCGACCGCCAACGGCGTCCCCGGC
>JBOHBY010000363.1:0-3220 GCA_050698635.1 Spirillospora sp. | reverse complement strand
ACGCCGAGCCGCGCGTCCGGCGGCGCGCCCTCGGGGCCGACGCCGACGAGCAGCGCGTACCCCATCGCACCGGCGCTGGCGATCGGCGCGACCTCCCGGTTGCCGGGCATCACCATCCGGAACAGCTCACCGAGCGCGATCAGCACCCCGAAGATGATCGCGACGTTCGGCTGGCGCAGGCCGACGGTGGTGACCTGCGCGAGGGCGACGACGACGAACAGCCCGGTGGTGGCGATCAGCAGGAGCTGGCCGGAGTCGATCGTCTGCCACGCGGCCCGTTCCCGGGCACCGCTCTCAGTGCTCATGGACGCCACGTCACCGCCGCGCCCGGTCGCCCGGCCTGCCGCCTGGCCTGCCACCCGGCCGGTTCTCGCCGCCCGCGGCCCCGTCACCTGCCGTCCCGTCACCTGCCGCGCCGTCATCTGCCGCGCCGTCGCCCGCCGCCGCCGGGTGGTCGCCGGCGACGCGCAGGGGGGCGCTCGGGTCGTCGTGGTCCTGCTGGGTGGTCTCGACGACGTCGTCGTCCGGCAGGACGACCGGGTCCGGTGGCACCCACGGGTCGCGGTCGAGCGCCCGCAGGAACGCCTCGACCATCGCCGGGTCGAAGTGGTCGCCCATGCTGCGGCGCAGCTCCGCGACGGCGTCGTCGATGCTGCGGGCGGGCCGGTAGGAGCGGGTGGAGGTCATCGAGTCGAACGCGTCGGCGACGGCGATGACCCGGGCGAACTCGGGGATCTCGTCCCCGGCGAGGCCCATCGGGTAGCCGCGGCCGTTCATCTTCTCGTGGTGGTGCATGATGCCGGCGAGCGCCTCGTCCAGGAACCCGATCTCCCGGACGATCTCCAGCCCGCGCATCGGGTGCAGCTGGATCGCGGCGAACTCCTCCTCGGTCATCGGCCCGTTCTTCTGCAGCACCTTCGTCGGGACGCCGAGCTTGCCGACGTCGTGCAGCATCCCGGCGTAGCGGATCGCCTCGACCCGGTCGGCGCGCATCCCGATCTCCTGCGCGATCATCACCGAGCCGCGGGAGACGCGCTCGGAGTGGCCGCGGGTGTAGTAGTCCTTGGTCTCGACGGCCTGGCACAGCGCGGCGAGGGTGGCCGAGTGCGCCTGCTGCTGCACGTACGCCTGGTCCATCGCCCACCGCGCGATGAGCAGCGGCAGCAGGACCAGGACGGCGGCGAACGGCCCGACGCGCGGCCACAGCCCGGCGATGAGCAGGCCGACCATGCCGTAGCCGAGGCAGCCGACGGCGAGCCGGCCGCTCTCGTGCAGCAGTTCGCGTGGCGTGGCCTGCCGGCTGAGCAGCAGCACCCCGCCCATGAGCGCCAGGTTGACCAGGACGAAGGTGACGAGCGCGCCGAGGAACGGGCCGATGACGTTCTCGACCCAGCGGGCCTGCTCGGGGTGGAAGCGGTCACCGCCGAGCAGGTCGAAGACCGTCCCGGCGACGAAGCCGCAGAGCGCGAGCTGCCCGCCGTTGAAGATGCGCTTGACGGGCGCGAAGAACCGCTGCCCGGTGACGACGGCGCAGAAGCCGAGGAGCGCCGCGCCGGCCGGGCCGAGCAGGACGACCGAGGCCAGGCTGGCGGCGAAGCTCATCGACACCCTGGCCCGCTCCAGGTTCAGCCGGGCGGGCAGGGAGTCGCAGATGAGAAAGAGCAGGGCCAGCACGGCGAGCCGGTCCCATTCGATGTCCTCGAACGACGACGTCGCGATGAGGCCGGCCGCGAGGGCGACCACACCGCAGATGTACGCCCAGGCAGCGAGAGGTAGTCCACGCATTGCCGCCCCTCAGGGAGGGAACGCCGCTCATCCGGCCGGTCCGCGAGGGCGCGGTCGCGCGGGCCTGCCGATGATGAGAAGTGTTCAGTGACGAATGGCGGGCCGTCACCGGGCCGGCGCGGGCCTCTCGGCGCCTGCGCCTACACCCAGGACACGCCCTCGGACATCATCAGCGACGACGCCGAGGCGCTCCGGCGCCGGACGTGTCCCGCCGGCGTCACGCGCTTGAGCATGGCTCCTTGCCTCCCCCCGCGAACCGGGCCGTCCGGCCTCGCGGCCGGCCGCCGGGACCGGGACGGTCCAGGCTTCCGGCCGAGCACATACCCCGAATTCACGGGTATGCACGTGCTCCCGTCGCTGATTTCGGCACAAGCCTAACGTGGACTGCCCAGGTCACACAGGCATGCGAGGAAACGTGAGCAAAGCGTGAACTTATCGTCACCTTAAGTGATCATTTGTCCTGCTCGAATGCGGGTTACGGCCGCGGACGATATCCGTTGACATCGACAATGCACGTGCATCCGCAATACCACCTGAATAACCATCTTAAAAGGGACGCGAAACGGCGCCGCCATGGCGCGATCGGTGGGACTGGACGCATTCAGCGGCCGGCCGGCGCGTTCCGCTCCCGCGCCCACGCGACCGTCTCGGCGAGCCCTTCCCGCAGCCCCACCTCCGGCGTCCAGCCGAGCACCTCGCCCGTCCGCCGCGGGTCGACGGCCATCGCGGGCAGATCGCCCAGCCGCGGCGGCGCGAACTCCGGATCGTCCGGGGCGCCCGCCGCGCGCGCGACCAGCGTGTGCAGTTCCCGGTCCGTGGTCTGGAGGCCCGTACCGACGTTGAACCGGTGCCCGCCGCCCTGGTCGCCGGCCGCGCGGGCGAAGGCGTCCACCACGTCCAGCACGTACACGTAGTCGCGGGTCTGCGTGCCGTCGCCGTACACCCTGGTGGGACGGCCCGCCAGCAGCGCGTCGGTGAAGATCGAGATGACGCCCGCCTCGCCCTCGGGCGTCTGCCGCGGGCCGTACACGTTCGCCAGTGTCAGCGTCGTGAAGTCGATGCCGTGCAGTTCCTTGTACATCCGCGCGTACACCTCGCCGGACACCTTCGACGCCGCGTACGGGGACGCGGGCCGCAGCTCGGCGTCCGGCGGGACGGGCAGCGCGTCCGGCACCCCGTAGACCGCACAGCTCGACGTGAACACGACCTTGCGCCCGCCCGCCGCGCGCGCCGCCTCCAGCACGTTCGCCGTGCCGACGACGTTCGTCCGCGCGTCGTGCAGCGGGTCGGCCACACTCCGGCGCACGCTCACCTGCGCGGCGAGATGACAGATCACCTCGGGCCGCCGCGCCGCCGCCCGCTCGACGAGCCCCGGATCGGCGACGTCCATCTCCCACATCTCGACCCCGGGCCGCCTGGTGCCGCCCGACGACAG
>JBOHBY010000362.1:0-3734 GCA_050698635.1 Spirillospora sp. | reverse complement strand
TCCACGACCGGGGCCGAGATCCTCGACCTCCTGCGGGAGTCCGTCTCCACGCTCGGCCAGACGATCGTCATGGTCACGCACGACCCGTCCGCCGCCGCCCGCGCCGACCACGTCATCACCCTCACCGACGGCCGCGTCCTCGACCGCCAGTCCTAGCCTCAGCCGCCAGAGCCAGCCGCGTCCTCCCTCTCAGGTCGCGGCTTCTCCTCCCGCCCGGTGAACTTTGCCAAGAACCGTTGCAAAGACTCTTTGCAACTCTTACGTTCCTGAACATGAAGGAACAACCGCCGCCCGAGGCGATCACCGATCCACGGCAGGTGCGCCTCCTGGCGCACCCGCTGCGGCAGCGGATCGCCGAGATCCTGCGGCGCGGTCCGGTGTCGTCCACGAGCCTGGCCCGCGAGCTCGGCCAGAGCACCGGCTCGATGAGCTACCACCTGCGCCAGCTCGCCAAGCACGGGTTCGTCGAGGAGGCGCCGGAGCTGGCGCGGGGGCGGGAGCGCTGGTGGCGGGCGGTGCCCGCCGACCGGCGGTTCCCGCCCTACAGCGAGCAGTCCCCGGAGATGCGCGTCGCGATGGACGAGCTGACCCGCCTGGAGTTCGCCAACGAGATGGACATGCTCGCCCGCTTCCAGCGCGAACGCGAAACCCTCGACGACCCCTGGAGCGACGCGCTGCTCTTCTCGTTCGCCACCGTCACGCTCACACCGGAGCAGGTGCGTCCCTTCTTCGAGGAGTACATCGCGCTCCTCTACCGCTACAAACGCGACGACGACGACCCGCCGCCGGACGCGCGCACCCTCTACGCCAGATTCCTGGCGTTCCCAGCGGTCTGAAGCCCAGCGGTCTGAAGCCCAGCGGAAAGCCCGGCTGAGATCCGGGCCGCCGAGTTGCCCCTCGACGGCCCGGATAGGCGAAGGCCCGCATCACCACGCCGAACGGCGTGTTCTCACGCGACACGATCCCTCCACCGAAAGGAGAGCATCTCATGCTGCTCTCAAGCAAACGTCAGTCGCCGCCACCACGGGGCCGCCTGCTGAAATGGCTGGCCCTGCTCCTCTGGATCGGCATCACGGTCCTGGCCGTCCCGGCCGCGAGCAGCCTCCCGGACGTCGTCGAAGGAAAGGCGTCCGCCGAACTCCCGCGCGGCGCGCAGTCCACGAACGTCGAGGAGCTGATCCCGCGCTTCCCCGGCGGCGAGCTGGCCCCCGGCATCATCGTCTACACCCGCGCCTCGGGCATCACGCCCGCCGACCGGACAAAGGCGAGCACCGACCGCCGCGCACTGGCGTCCATCGCCACGAATCCCATCGCGCCGCCGCGCGCGTCCGGCGACGGCAAGGCGCTCATGCTGAACGTCCCACTGCCGGACGACGACACCCTCACCGACAAGGCCGAGAAGGTCCGCGACCAGTCCCGCGCGAACACACCACCGGGCCTGGACGTCCACCTCACAGGCCCCGCGGGCTCAGCGCTCGACGTCGGCGACGCGTTCGAGAGCATCGACAAGCCGATCCTCATCATCACGATCCTCGTCGTCACCGCCGTGCTGCTGCTCACCTACCGCAGCCCGATCCTGTGGCTGCTGCCGATCGTGAACGCGGCGATCGCGCTCCAGGTGGCGAACGCGGTCGTCTATCTCCTCGGCGAACACGCGGGCCTCTACGTCGCGGACGGCATGTCCACGATCCTCAACGCGCTGGTGTTCGGCATCTCGACCGACTACGCGCTGCTCCTGCTCGCCCGCTACCGCGAGGAACTGCGCCGCCACGAGGACCGCCACCGCGCCATGGCGGTCGCGCTCCGCCGCGCCGCCGCGCCGATCGTCGCGTCCGCCGCGACGGTCTCGCTCGGCCTGCTGTGCCTGCTCGCCGCCGACATGGGCTTCAACTACGCGCTCGGCCCGATCGGCGCGATCGGCGTCCTCGCCGGGCTGGTCGTCGTCATGACGCTCCTCCCGGCCCTTCTCCTCATCTTCGGACGCTGGATCTTCTGGCCCCGCATCCCCCGCCCCCGGCACGGCGACACGACGTCCACCCGGGGCGTCTGGGACCGCGTCGGCCACCGCATCGCGGCCCATCCCCGCCTGGTCTGGATCGGCGGCCTGGCGGTGCTCGGCGCGCTCGCGTCCGCCACGCTCGGCATCAACACGGGCCTGGACCGCGCGCACTTCCTCACCGACACACCCAGCTCCACGATCGGCGAGAACATCCTCGCCCAGCACTACCCCGGCGGCGAGGGCCGCCCACTCCTGGTCATCACCACCAAACCGGACGCCCCCGAAGTCACGAAAGCCCTCCAGGACGCCCCAGGCGTGGCGGACGTGCAAAGCCCCCAAAGCTCAAGAGACGGCCGCCTCACCAAACTGGAGGTCGTCCTCGAATACCCGCCCGACAGCACACAGGCCAAGCAGACCGTCCGCGACCTCCGCGACGCGATCCCCGCGGCCACGATCGGGGCGAGCACGGCCGGCGAGATCGACCTGGCCGACGCGCAGGCCCATGACCGCCGCGTCGTGATCCCGCTCGTCCTCGGCGTCGTGTTCCTCATCCTGATCGCGCTGCTGCGCGCCCTGGTCGCGCCGATCCTGGTGATCGGCACGGTCGTGGCGTCGTACTTCGCGGCCCTCGGCGCGTCCTGGCTGCTGTTCCGCTACGCCTTCGACTTCCCGGCCCTCGACACGCAGGTCGCGCTGATGGGCTTCCTGTTCATGGTCGCGCTGGGCGTGGACTACAACCTGTTCCTCGTCGCCCGCGTCCGCGAGGAGGTAGCACGCTCCGACCACCGCACGGGCGTGCTGCGCGGCCTGGGCGTCACAGGCGGTGTGATCTCCAGCGCCGGGCTCGTCCTGGCGGCGACGTTCGGTGTCCTCGGCGTCATGCCGGTCACGATGATGGTGCAGATCGGCGTACTGGTCGCGCTCGGCGTGCTGCTGGACACCTTCTTCGTCCGGTCTGTCATCGTCCCCGCCCTGGCCCTGGACGCCGGCCGCCACTTCTGGTGGCCCGGCGGACCCCGCGGACCCCGCGGGCCCCGCTCAAAGCCGCTGGAAACTCTGCCGGTAACCGGTGGGGGTGGTGGCGAAGTACCCGCTGAAATGCCGACGCAGCAGCGCCGCTGACCCGAAACCGCACCGCTCGGCGATCGCCTGGACCGGTAACCGGCTGGTCTCCAGCAGATGCTGGGCCAGCAGGAGCCGCTGGTGCAGGAGCCAGCGGTGCGGTGTCGCCCCGGTCAGCCGCGTGAACCTGCGGGCGAAGGTGCGTTCGGACATGTGCGCGCGCTGCGCGAGCTCCCGGACCGTCATCCTGCGATCGAGGTTGTCGCGGGCCCAGTCGACGGTCCGGGCCAGCGCGTCCTGCTCCTCGTCCACCGGCGGCACGGGGACCTCGATGTAGGGCCGCTGGTTGCCCGGACGGTGCGGCGGCGTGACCATCCGCCGCGCGATGGTCGCCGCGACCTGCGCGCCGTGGTCGTTGCGGACCAGGTGCAGGCACAGGTCGATGAGGGACGCGGTGCCCGCCGACGTCCACACCCCGCCGTCCTCGACGTACAGGGCCTCCTGTTCGACGCGGACGTCGGGGTGCCGCCGCCGCAGCTGGTCGGCGAGCAGCCAGTGCGTGGTGGCGCGCCGCCCCTTCAGCAGCCCGGCCTGCGCGAGGGCGAACGCGCCGCCGCACATCCCCACCACGGGCGTGCCGCGGTCGACGGCCTCCCGCAGCGCGGCCCGCACA
>JBOHBY010000361.1:0-1775 GCA_050698635.1 Spirillospora sp. | reverse complement strand
GGACCCAGCGGAGCGTCCCGTCCTTGACGACCCGGCCGCGATGGTCGGCGAGGTCGAGGTCCTCGACGTTGAGGGAGAGCACCCAGTCGGCGCCGGCGGCCGACTCGTACAGCAGGCGCCAGAGCGTCCGCTCCCGGTGCGGGACGTCGGGGCCGTCCAGGAGGGCCGCGATGGCGTGCCGGTCGACGACGCGGGCCCGGCCGGTGGGTTCGGGACGGCGCTCGATCCGGGCCGCGGGGTCGTCGATGTCCCAGCCGCGACCGGCGGCCCAGGTGGTGAACGACCGCAGGGCGGAGCGGTGCCGGTTCCAGGTCCGGGCGGCGGCGCCGTCCCACGCCGCGGTGAACACGGCGGCGACACGGTCGGCGGTCATCAGGGAGAGCGGGGTGTCGTCGCCGAACTCGCGGCGCAGCCAGCGCAGCGTCTGGGCGTAGGAGCGGATGGTGTCGCCGTCGAGGTCGCGGCGGGCCAGGAACCGCTCGGCCGCCACGCCCAGCGAGACCCCGGCCGAAATGATCACATGCGCGAGCGGGGACACCGGTGGCCTCCGGACGGGTCGGGCGAAGCGGGATCGGATATCCCGGAGCGCTCGCGGATATGGGGGTGGATGTTCATTGCGGGGGTTCCGTCCATTGCGTCCGCCTCCTCGAAGGTTGCCGATATTCGTTGATCACCCGGACGAGCGCGGGTCGTCGGCCTTGGACCGTGCCCGTGCCCGCCGCGACGGAAACCTGGACGCCGAATAATGGCCTTTCAAGATCACCAGAGTCGGCCCCCCTGGATTGGACTGCCGGGGTGTGACAGGGAATTGGAAGTTCCCTGTCACAGCGCGCCTCCGGCCAGCGCGCATTCTGCTGCCATGGGCATTACTTTGCCGTTCCCTGGTTCTCCGCAATGGCCCCGATGCGTAGCGTGAGCACCGATCGGCGGCCCTGCAATTCGCGGCTCATTTGAAATCCGCGTGGCGCGGCCAAGGCAACGCATCCGAGTCGATCTTCGGGAGAGTCAGAAAGACGCTCCATCGTCGCACTCAGCAGAAAGGCGAACTCATGGCGACCTACAGTCTGACCGTCATCAACAACTCAGAGCTCTCGCAGGGCAATCCGCACTTCGCGGTCGTCGCGGAACTGCCGGAGGCCCGCTCGGGCAACGCGCTCAGCACCGCCTGGCTCAGCCAGGTGATCCACCCCGGGAACCGGTACACCTTCACCTGGGACATCGACTGGGGCTTCGCGTGGTCGGCGAGCGGCACCGCCAAGGACTACCAGTGGAAGGCCAACGGCGCCATCCCCGCCGATCCGGCGTCGTCCTCGATGTGCGCGGCGACGTTCGACTACACGCACGGGGACTTCCTGCTCGCGCCCACCACCCAGACCCCGGCACCCAACCACGACCAGCTGTGGATCGAGGACACCGGCGCGATCCCGAAGCCGAGCGACCAGCCGAGCTCGGTCGGGGTGACCCTCAACGGCCTGCCCACGTGCGTGGTCGACGCGGGCCCGAACCTGGAGCACGTCTTCACGCTGCACCCGACGTACTACATCGTCGCCGGAGGCCACAGGCAGAGCCAGATGGTCGACGTGGCCACGCTCACCGAGATCGCGGTCCTCGCCTACGACATGGGCGTCGCGGCGCTCACCGCCGTCCTGGACGACCAGAACCAGTGGACCGTCGCGCCCACCGGCACCAGCTACCCGGCCCCGACCGGCCGCTCCTGACCAGGGGCCCGGCCGGCCGGCGCTCCCCGGCTCCCCCGGCCCGCCGGTGCCCCTCCC
>JBOHBY010000360.1:0-2964 GCA_050698635.1 Spirillospora sp. | reverse complement strand
TTCTGGCAGCGGGCCAAGGCGCAGGACGTGGCGGAGAACCTCGTCCAGGCCAAGCCGGACGTCGGCTACGTCCTCGTCCAGAACGAGGACATGGCCTTCGGCGTCGACGCGGCGTTCCGGGCCGCCGGGCGCACCGGCGTCAAGATCCTCACCAACGGCGGCACCGCCGAGGGCGTCCAGGCGGTCAAGGCGGGCCGGTTCGCCGTCACGGTCAGCAACACGCCCAAGGACGTCGGAGAGATGGCCGTCGACAACGTCGTCGCGCTACTCCGCAAGGACCCATCGGCGAAGAAGTTCGAGAACGTCCCCGAAACCGTCGTCACCAAGGAGAACGCGGACAAAGCACCGCCCTACTGCGCCTGAGCGTTCACCGCGGCGGATCGACGCGCTCGGCGAGCCGCTGCCGTCCAGGCCCGGAGAGCTCCTGGACGACGCCGCGCCGCCCCGCGACCGCCATCAGCAGCGCCTCGGCCGGGCCGCGCACCTCCGGCCCCGACCCCCGCGACCAGTCCAGATCGGTCGCGACGAGCCGCAGGCCCCGGGCCCGCCAGAAACCGGGGATCACCGGCGTGGTCAGCGCGCCCCGCAACGCGGGCAGCAGCCGCTCCGCCGGGATCTCCCGGGGCACGCCCAGCGGGCGCCGGATGTCCTGGTGGTGGATGACGCCGTCGGTCAGCGCGATCAGGCCGCCGAACCCGGCGGTCAGGCCCTTCGGCCGGAGCCGCTCGTTCAGCATCGCCAGCAGCTCGCCGGGCGTCAGGCCGCCGGACTCGTCGACTCCGATGGCGTTCGTCCGGTTCAGCGTGAACCGGCCCTTGGCCAGGCGCGCCGTCAGGCCCCGCGCGCTCAGATCGTCGTAGCTGATGATGTGGGCGACGACGTCGCGCACCCGCCACTTCTCGCACAGCGACGGAGCTTCCCACTGCTCGGGCGTCAGCGTCTCGAGGAACGCCGCGAGCTCGGCCCGCTCGTCCCGCGCCAGCGACTTCAGATCCATGACCCATGTGACTAACGCACCCGCCCCGCACGCGCAACCGCCTGGGATGCTCGAAAACCGGCTGCGGGGCAGGGCGCCGCCGGGCGGTGACAGGCCCTGCTACGGCCGATGGGGGCTTCGCCTCCGCCTCCGGCGGCGCGGTTGACCTGGTTGCTTTGCTCTTGCGCTAAGTGTTCTGGGCTGTGATACTTAGCCTCATGGCACAGTATTCGGCGGAGCTCGACGGCGTGTTCGTCGCGCTCGCCGACCCGACCCGGCGCGGCGTCGTCCGCCGCCTCGGCCGCGGGCCGACGAGCGTGGGCGAGCTGGCCCGCGACTTCCCGATGACCCTCCCCTCGTTCATGAAGCACGTGCGGACGCTGGAGGCGAACGGCCTCATCCGCACCGTCAAGGTCGGCCGGGTGCGCACCTGCGTGCTCAACCCGGACCGCCTCGCCCTCGTCGACGGCTGGCTCGCCGAGCAGCGCCGGATCTGGGACGAGCGGACCGACCGGCTCGAACGCCTCGTCACCGACCCGAAGGAGAAGACCGATGGACCCTGATCTCGACCTGGCCCTGGAGCGGGTGATCCGCGCGCCCCGCGCGGTCGTGTGGGACGCGTGGACCGATCCGGCCCGCCTGGAGCAGTGGTGGCTCCCGGCTCCGGTCGTGTGCCGCGTCGAGCGCCTGGACGTCCGGCCAGGCGGCGCCTTCGTCACGCGGATGAGCGAGGACGGGGCGCGCTTCGTCCCGCACCTCGACGGGACCTTCCTCGCCATCGACCAGCTGGAGCGGATCGTGTTCACCAACGCGGTCGACAGTTCCTGGCGGCCCGCCGACCCGGCGCCGGTGCCGATGACGGCCGAGATCCGGCTGGACGACCATCCGGACGGCACCGGCTACCGGGTGCTCGTCCGGCACGCCGACCCGGCCGCCCGCGCCCGCCACGAGAAGCTCGGCTTCACCGAGGGCTGGGGCACGGTCACCGGCCAGCTCGCGACCCTCGTGGAAGGCGAGGCCTCCCGATGAAGATCGTCCTGATGGGGTTCGTCACGCTGGACGGGGTCAGCCAGGGCCCCGGCTCGCCGTCGGAGGACACCAGCGACGGCTTCACCCGGGGCGGCTGGCTCGTGCCGCACATGGACGAGCTGTTCGTCCGGCGGACGTCCGAGTGGCTCGACCTCGCCGACGGCCTGCTGCTCGGGCGGCGGACCTACGAGGCGTTCGCCCGGGACTGGCCGCGGATCACCGACCCGGACGACCCGTACGCCGAACGGATGAACACGCTCCCGAAATACGTGGTGACCAGCACCCTCACCGAGGGGACCTGGCGGCCGACGACGGTGCTGCGCGGCGACCCGGTCCAGACCGTGGGGGAGCTCAGGGCGCGGCCGGGACGCGAGCTCCAGATCCACGGGAGCGCGCGGCTCGGCAACGCGCTGCTCGCGGCGGGGCTCGTCGACACGCTCCGGCTCGTCGTCGCCCCGACGGTGACCGGTTCCGGACGCCGGTTGCTCGACCATCCGAGCCGGCCCGCCGGGCTGCGGCTCGTCCACCACGAAGTGACCGTGAACGGCCTCCTGCTGCTCGAATACGAAAACGCGGGCGTCGCTCATGTGGGGGAGTACGAGGGCGTCACGGCATTCGTCTAACGGGCGGCCGGACGGGGAGTCAGGCACAGCATTACGGCGGGCGTTCACGAATGGGATGATTGCGGGACCCCTCCCGGAGCCCCGGGCGAACAATGAGCGACGGTCCGCGCCTTTGCCGTGATCGGGGAGTGCCCATGATGGATCGTCCGATGTTCTCCACGCCGCCGGAACCCCCGCCGCCCCCGGCGCGGGTCAACGACCCCCTTGCCGTCGCCGTCGGCAACGCTTCCCTGCTCGGTATCGGATACCTGATGATGGGGCGCCGCAGAACCGCCATCGGTACCGGTCTGGTGACCATCGTTCTCGTCTCACTCGTCATTTCGACTGCTCAATGGT
>JBOHBY010000359.1:0-1585 GCA_050698635.1 Spirillospora sp. | reverse complement strand
GCCGGGACACGGTCCCGGCGAGCACCAGGGCGAGGAACACCGCCGCGACCACGGAGTCCCGGGCGCAGAGCCGGACCAGCGTGCAGGCATGGCCGAGGAGGTCCGCCTGACTCTCCCTGCCGTCCTGTCCTGGACGGAAATCGGTAACCAACCTTCACCGCCCTCACCAGTGGACACGATCTTCCACCGACCATCATGCGCCCGCAAGGCGGAGACTTCCGTCCGTGAGCGCACGGTTCGGCTGAGTCTGGTGACTCATGGCGTCCCGGCCGAGTCCGGGGAGATCGCGGCGGCCGATGATGGAAGATGGTCAGCGCACCCACCGACGAGAGGACCCCATGACCTACACCGGGAACGTCGACGTCGGCGGCCGTCCCGACGTCCGGGAGCTACCCGGGCTGACGGTCACGAAGGTGGCGGTCGGGCCGTACGACAACAACGCCTACATCCTGCGCTGCACCGCCACCGGCGAGCAGCTGCTCGTCGACGCGGCCAACGAGGCGTCCCGGCTGCTGGAGCTGATCGGCGACGGCCCGCTCGCGCGGATCGTCACCACGCACCGCCACCAGGACCACTGGATGGCGCTGAGCGAGGTCGTGCGCGCCACGAGCGCCCCCGTCGTCGCCCACCCCCGCGACGCCGAGCCGCTGCCCGAGCCCGTCACCGAGCCGGTCGAGCAGGGCGACACCGTCCGCGTGGGGCAGGCGACGCTCGACGTCATCCACCTGCGCGGCCACACGCCCGGCTCGATCGCGCTGCTGTACGACGCCGGCGGCGAGCTGGCCGCCCGCCCGCACCTGTTCACCGGCGACAGCCTGTTCCCCGGCGGGGTCGGCAACACCTGGGGCGACCCGACGCGCTTCAGGCAACTGCTCGGCGACGTCGAGGAACGCGTCTTCGACCGGCTCCCCGACGCGACGTGGTTCTACCCCGGCCACGGCAAGGACTCCACGCTCGGCCGCGAGCGCCCGTCGCTCCCCGAATGGCGCTCGCGCGGCTGGTGACCGCGCACGGCCGGGCGGAACAAGCGCTCGTGGGCGTTCGTTGCTCCAACCACACTTCGGGGCTCCGAGCACTTTCCAGGCCGACACAGGAGACGACCATCCACGAACTCCCACCGGTGGACCCGGGACCCGTCCTGAGCTACCCGGCGGGCTCCCTGGTGCTCGTCGCCGGCCTTCCGGGGGCCGGCAAGACGACCCTGCTCGACCGCCTCTACGGGCTGCGGGGCGACGAGACGGCCCCCGTCCCCGACGGCGACGTCCGCGTGATCGACTCCCGCCAGTCCCGCAACTGGTGGGCCCGGTTCCTGCGTCCGCTGCCCGTCCGCCTGCGGACCCCGCTGGTCCACGCCACGCACGTGTGGCGGATCGGCCGCGCGATCCTCGCGGGCCACGGCGTCGTCGCGCACACGCGCGGGACCTGGCCGCACATCCTGTACTTCTTCGCGTGGCTGGCCCGGCGGCGCGGCCACCGGCTCCACCTCATCCTCCTGGACGTGGACCCCGGCACGGCCCGCGCCGGCCAGATCGCCCGGGGACGCGTCGTCACCGCCGCCACGTTCGCCCGCCACTGCCGCCGCTGG
>JBOHBY010000358.1:0-2060 GCA_050698635.1 Spirillospora sp. | reverse complement strand
CCCCGGCGGTGCCGGACCCGGCCGTGGCGCGCACGCCGGAGGGGCGGGTGGGAATCGCCGCCGCTCCGAGTGTCAACGCCACGACCAGTCCGGCGGCCGAGGCCCCGGCGATGAGCGGACGGCGCATCAGATCCCCGGCCGTCCCGTCCCCGGAGTCCGGCGGCGCCACCACAGCAGCCCGCCGGTCAGCACGAACGCCGCGCCGCCTGCCAGGGCCGCGACGGGCAGCACGCCGGACAGCATGGAACCGTCGTCCTCATCGGCGATCGGCTCCGACGCGCCCGCGTTGAGGAAGCTCATCGGCTTCCCGTCCGGGCCCGTGCGGGCCGGCTTGCCGGACGCCTTGGCGGGCGTGCGGCCGCGGCCGTCCGTCCCGGACCTCGGCTGCGCCACGTACGGGAACGTCTTCTCGAACGGGAGGTCGTTGGCGTCGACCGCGTCGCCCAGGTCGTTCTTGCTGCCGAGCAGCTCGCCCTCGGCGACCTGGAGGATGATGTCGGTGACGTCGTCGGTGAGCCGCCGCCCGTTCGGGAAGCCCTGGTTGTCGCCGTTCAGCACGGCGAGCCGGTCCGGCTTCGGGGTCGGCTTGATCGAGGTGTTGAGCCGCAGTAGCTCGGCCGGCCGCACGTTCTTCGGCTGGTTCAGCCCCGGCACGCCGGTCAGGAACGCCTGGACGAGGTCCTTACGCGGCGTCGCCGGAGCCGGGATCTTGTAGAGCTGCTCGATCAGCCTCGGCACCTCAGGGTTGAGGACGAACGGCGCGAACTGCGCGTCCGCCCACGGGTTGGAGGCGTTGAAGGTGTCCTTCTTCCCGCGCGGGATGACGACCTCGTTCACCAGCGAGGCGCCGAGCCGGGAGACCTGCGTGTAGTCGCCCGACGCGGTCTGCCGCTGCACGGTCGAGTACACGCCGATCACCGGGTCCTGGGCGGTGACCAGGTCCTTCGTCGGCACCTGGACGGCCAGCGTGTTGACGTTGTAGCCGCTGACGGTGTCGTCGCCGACCTCCTTCAGGTTCCCCCCGAACAGCAGGTTGAAGATCTGCAGGTCGATGAAGAAGGAGTCGTCGGCCTGGCCGGCGAACGCGGTGCGCCCGTTCCCGAGCTGCTTGATCGCCTGCTGGCGCAGCACCGAGTAGTTCGGCATGGACGCCTTGCCCACGTTCGACGGCGCGACGGGCGCGTTGTCGGCGAGCTTGCTGACGCCGGTCACCTTGCCGTCGGTCTGCCGGATCAGCGTCAGGTCGTAGGTCTGGGTGAAGTTGAGGTCGGGGTCGTCCAGGCTCGTCACCGGCCCGGTGTTGTAGAGGAAGGTGTTGCCGTTCTTCAGGAAGTCGTTGAACTCGAACCGGTAGATCAGGTCCGGCTGCGCGTCGCCGTCGTTGTCGACGTTGAAGTCGTACCGGGCGTCCCGCGCGAACTTGTAGAAGTTCGGCCCGCCGGCCGGGTCCTCGAAGGGGATGAAGTTGGCGACCAGCGTTGTCGTGTCCGGCTTGTCCGGACTGACGAATGCGTACACGTCGGTGTTGTCGTACTGCGGCTGCCCGGAGATGAGCGGCGCCTCGCGGTGGCTGGACGCGGTGCTCTGTTTCGGCACGAGTCCGGTGAATCCGCCCGCGAGCAGCAGGCCCCCCGCGGCGATCAGAGCGGCGAGCCGCGTCCTGGTCGGATGAACGGTCGGCATTGTCTGAACCTCTCCCGGTCCCGGATGCCCGTCGCGGTGGCGCCGTCTGTGGCGCTGGGCCAGATCTGCCGCGACGCCGGATCGACCGGTCTCTTCGCCATGCCCGCCACTACTTCGCCGCCGGGGCTCGATCCGGTTGCCCGCACCCGTCCGCTGGCCGGATACGGTCAGCCCTCCGGAGTCGCGGCGCCCCGCCCGATTGACAATTGAGTGAGCGCTCACTCACAATGAAGGACCAGGTCGGGCAGGTGTCACCGGCACGCGGAGGAGAGCCACATGTACCCCGAACTCGACGGGACGGTCGTCGTCGTCACCGGCGGATCGCGCGGTATCGGCGCCGACACGGCGCGCGCGTTCGCCGCCGAAGGCGCGAAGGT
>JBOHBY010000357.1:0-7056 GCA_050698635.1 Spirillospora sp. | reverse complement strand
AAGCCCTCCAGCGCGTCCGGTGAGCCGGACGCGGGCCGGAGCGGCTCCGGCAGCCACGGGCCGGTGTACCGCTCGCGGGCCTGGCGGGCGATCCGCAGCCGCCGCAGCGCCTCCCGCACCGCGATCCGGGTGAGGTAGGCGCGGGCCCGTTCGATCCGGGAGTGGTCGACCTCCGCCCAGCGCAGCCACGTCTCCTGGACGACGTCCTCGGCGTCGGCGACGCTCCCGACGATGTCGTAGGCGAGGGTGAACAGCAGCCCGCGATGCGCCTGGAAGGTTCGTTCGGCGAAATCCGTCATCGTCTTCCCTTCACCCACCTCCACCGCGAGGTCTCACCTATAGGAGGTGATCGCGCGCGGGAGTGTGACATCGGGGAGAGTGACGGCGGTCACACGGCCGGGTCCGCTTCGCCCCGTGCCCGGCCGAGTTCGGCCCGGCCGTGCCGCCCAATGCACCCCTTCTTGATCATGTTCTCTTTGTTGGGTTGACTGGATGAAATTCCTGATTATCCATTTTGGTCGGTTATGTACGAGGATCGTCTTCGATGGCGTTCAGGTGGACGATGATCGGCGACGCCGGGCCCAAAGGCGCGGCGGAAGGACGGCTGTTCGTGAAATGCCTGACCGGTGAGGTGTGAGGCCTAAGGCGGGCGGGTCAGGGCATCGTGGCGCGACCGTAAGCGGTCACTTCGGCCGGACGTCCGGCGCGCACGGCGCGGGACGTCCGTGATATCGCCGGAATCACGCCTGGTCACTGCCGTCTCGTCAACCTCGGAAGCATGCCCACTCTGCGTATTCGTTAATGTCCCGAATACCAATGCGGACAGGCCCGAATTTCGCGTTTCTGGCCGCCCGTGGAGCGCCGGGACTAGGTTTGCGGTAACGCGCGCTTCAGCGCCCCCCGCGAGCGACGGAGCCGTCCGCTGAAAGGAGCGTCAGGCCGATGACCGATGGCACCCCCGGGCCGGATCAGGGAGCCGAGACGAAGATCAATACTGACGTTCCGCAGTCCGCCCGGATCTGGAACTACTGGCTCGGCGGAACCGACAACTACGAGATCGACCGTGTCGCCGGTGACCAGTACGTTTCGCTGTATCCGGGCATCGCGCCGCTCGCCCGCGCCGGGCGCTACTTCATGGACCGCGCGATCAGGTTCCTGATCAACGAGCGCGGGATCCGCCAGTTCATGGACTGCGGAACCGGCCTGCCCACGGTCGACAACACCCACGAGATGGCCCAGCGCGCCGCCCCCGAGGCGCGGGTCGTCTACGTCGACAACGACCCGCTCGTCCTCGCGCACGCCCGCGCGCTGATGACCGGGACCGACGAGGGCCGCACCGCCTACATCGACTGTGACCTGCACGATCCCACGACCATCCTGGGGCGTGCAGAGAAGATCCTCGACCTGTCGCAGCCTGTCGCGCTGATGCTCGTCAACGTCATGGGGCACATCATCGAACCGGACGAGGCGCTGGGCGTCGCGCGCGGGCTGCTGGCCGGCCTGCCGTCCGGCAGCTACCTCATCCTGGACGACTGCACCGACGACAACGACGCGTTCAACGCCGCGCAGCGCTTCTACGACGACACCGACGCCATCCCGTACCGGCTGCGCAGCCGCGAGTTCCTGTCCGGCTATTTCGACGGGCTGGAGGTCGAGGAGCCGGGGCTCGTGACCGTCAACGAGTGGCGCCCGGACGTCGGCGTCGAGATCGAGCTGCTCCCGACGCTGTGCGGGGTGGGCCGCAAACCCTGACGCAGAGCGACGTCCCGGAGAAGGGCCGGGGTTCCGCACGGCCGTGATGTGGAGACCTTCCACGGTTCGTTGCGCACCGTTTCGTCCCAGGTGCGGTGAGTGAAGGTATAGTCGGAACGGTTGCGTTCGCGTCCCCTGATTGGAGTCCCCTTGGCCTCCGTCACGATCACCGGCAGAACAACGTCCACCGCGGCCCACGGGGATCCACTGGTCCCCAGGATGCTGCTGGCCAAGGGCCTGCGCGCGCTGCGGGAGTCGGCCGGGATCTCGCGGCGGGACGCGGCCAAGGCGATCGGCGGATCCAGCTCCAAGGTCGCCAGGCTGGAGCTCGCCCGCACCGGATGCTCGGCACCCGACATCGACGCGCTCCTCACCTTCTACGGCGCCGACGACGACGAGCGCACCACGCTGCTGGCCCTCGCCGAGCAGACCACGGCGCGCCCCTGGTGGCACGCCGACGGCGACATCGTCCCGCCGTGGGTGCGCGCCTACCTCACCGCCGAGCAGGCGGCCAGGCTGGTCCGCACGTTCGAGCCGCAGTACGTGCCCGGCCTGCTCCAGTCCGAGCAGTACGCCCGCGCGCTGATCCGCCGCGACTTTCCCGAGGCGGAGTCTTTCGAGGCGGAGTCTTTCGAGGCGGAGGTCGAGCGGCGGGTCGAGTTCCGGATGCGGCGCCAGCGCGTGCTGCGCCGCCGTCCGCGTCCGCTCAACCTGTGGGTCGTCCTGGACGAGCGGGCGCTGTGGCGTCCGATCGGCGGCCCGGCCACGATGCGGACGCAGATCCTGCACATCAGCGAGCTGTGCAAGCGGCCGAACGTCACCGTGCAGATCGCGCCCGGCGGGATCTGCGGACGGGTCGAGGGCGACGGGCCGCTCACGCTCGTCCGATTCCCGCAGCAGGGCCTGCAGGACATGGTGTATCTGGAGCGGGCCGACAGCGCCGACTACCCCGTCCGCCGGGTGGAGATCGAGCGGCACTGGCACGTGTTCAACACGCTCGTCACCGAGGCGTCCCCGCCCGAGCACACGCCCCGGATTCTCGCCGGGATCCTGGCCACTTACTAACCGTTTCCGCCGGTCACCGCCCTTTTTGCACGCTCCAGGCGGGGTCGCTGATCGCCGGCTGGGAAACAGCCGCGCCAAACGGTGATCGCAAGTCTCGTGGATCACATATTCCCGTCTGACCACTTCCGGTCTATATTCATAAATGACGGATATTCGGGAGGGTCGGCACGGTTACCAGGGGACGTACGCCGCATGACCCTCGTAGCCCGTGTTTACCGGGCGTGCACCCGGTTATCGGGCTTGTTCGAACGCCCCGCAACATCGCCGCCATAGAAGGAACGCCATGTCCGTCAGTGAGCGTTTGTGGAACGAGACAGAGGAACGCCGTTCGCGCGACGAACTGCAGACCGGTGAGAACTTTCCCGTCGCGAGCCGGTTGCTGCCGGCGCGCCACCGCGCACACCTGCTGAACGTGTACGGGTACGCCAGGCTCGTGGACGACATCGGCGACGAGGCTCCCCCCGGCGAGCGGGCCGAACTCCTCGACGCGGTCGAGCGCGATCTCGACCGCGTCTACGCGGGCACGGCGCCCGAGCTCCCGGCGATCCGCCGGCTGGCCCGCACGATCACCGCCTGCGAGATCCCGGCCGAGCCGTTCCGCCGCCTCGTCCAGGCCAACCGGCAGGACCAGGAGGTCACCCGGTACGCGACGTTCGACGACCTCGTCGGCTACTGCGCGCTGTCGGCCGACCCGGTCGGGCACATCGTCCTGCACGTGTTCGGCGCGGCCACCCCCCGCCGGCTCCGCTTCTCCGACAAGGTGTGCACGGCGCTCCAGATCGTCGAGCACTGCCAGGACGTCGGCGAGGACCATCGCAACGGCCGGATCTACCTGCCGCAGGACGACCTGCGCCGCTTCGGGTGCGCGGAGAGCGACTTCTCCGCCGCCGTCACACCGACCCGCCTGCGCGGCGTCGTGGCCCTCCAGGCCCGGCGCGCCAGGGAACTGCTCGACGAAGGAGCGCACCTCACGACCGGTCTCCGCGGCTTCGCCCGCCTCGCCGTCGCCGGCTACGTCGCCGGCGGACTCGCGGCCCTGGCGGCACTGGACCACAACGCATACGACGTGCTGGGCGGCCCGTCACGACCGAGAAAACCGCGGCTTTTTGTCGAGTGGTCGCGGACTCTGGGAAGGAGATGAGGAGATGGACGAAGCCAGCGCGTACCGGCACTGCGAGAACGTCGTACGGTCGCAGGCACGCAACTTCTCGTACGGGATCCGCCTGCTGCCCGCGCCGAAACGGCGCGCCCTCAGCGCCGTCTACGCCTTCGCGCGCCGGATCGACGACATCGGCGACGATCACGACGCGCCCGCCTCGACCCGGTTGGAAAGGCTCGCCGAAGAGCGTGCGCGGCTGACCGATCCGGACGGCGACACGTCCGATCCCGTGCTGGTGGCGCTCGCGGACGCGGCCCGCCGCCACCCCATCCCGCTGGAGGCGTTCGGCGAGCTGATCGACGGCTGCGAGGCCGACGTGCGCGGCGAGACCTACGACACCTTCGACGACCTGCTCTGGTACTGCCGCTGCGTCGCCGGGGCCGTCGGGCGGCTGTCGCTCGGCGTGTTCGGGACGTCCGACCCCGGCACGGCCGGGCCGCGCGCCGACGCGCTCGGGGTCGCGCTCCAGCTGACGAACATCCTGCGCGACGTCCGGGAGGACCGCCTCAGCGGCCGCGTCTACCTGCCCGCCAAGGACCTCGCGAAGTTCGGGTGCACGCTCGACCTGGACGAGTCAGGCGAGTTCACCGACCCACCCGACCACCTGGTCTCCCTCGTCCGGTTCCAGGCGTCGCGGGCGGCCGAGTGGTACGACAGCGGGCTCAAGCTGCTGCCGATGCTCGACCGCCGCAGCGCCGCCTGCGCCGGGGCGATGGCGGGCATCTACCGGCAGTTGCTGAAGCGCATCACGTCCGATCCGCTCGCCGCGTTGCAGACCCGCACGTCCCTGCCGACGTGGGAGAAGGCCGCGGTGTCGGCCAGGGCGATGTCGGGGATCCACCGATGACCGCCGGAGACGGCGGGGACGGCCGGGGCGGCCATGTCGCGATCGTCGGCGGCGGCCTCGCCGGGATCACGGCGGCGCTGGCGGTGCAGGAGGCCGGGCTGCGCGCGACGCTCTACGAGGCGCGTCCCCGGCTCGGTGGCGCCACCCATTCGTTCGACCGCGACGGCCGTACCGTCGACAACGGGCAGCACATCTTCCTGAAATGCTGCACCGCCTACCAGGGGCTGCTGGGGCGGCTCGGCGCGGCGGACAAGGTCCGGGTTCAGGACCGGTTCGACGTCCGCGTCCTCACTCCGGACGGTCCTGGCGGGCGGCTGCGCCGCGCCAAGGCGCCGGGGCCGCTGCACCTGATGCCCGCGCTCGCCCGGTACGCGCTGCTCTCGCCTGGCGATCGGGTGCGCGCCGTCCGCGCGTCGCTGGCGCTCGACCGCCTCGACCCGGACGACCCGGAACTCGACCTGCGCAGCATTGGCGGCTGGCTCGCCGAGCACGGGCAGCGGCCGCAGGCCCGCGACGCGCTCTGGGACCTGTTCGTCACCGCCGCGCTCAACATCCGGCTGGACGAGGCCGCGCTCGGCCCGGCCGCGTTCGTGTGCCAGACGGCGCTGCTCGGGCGGTCGGACGCCGCCGACATCGGGGTGCCGACCGTCCCGCTCGGGGAACTGCACGGCACGATCGCCGCCGCGAAGATCGAGGAGGGCGGGGGACGCGTCCTGCTCGGCGCGAAGGTCACCGCGATCGAGGCCGGGCCGAAACTGCTGGTCAACGGCGAGCCGGTCGGCGCGGACGCCGTCGTGGTCGCGGTGCCGCACCGGGCGGCGGCCTCGCTCGTCCCGGCGGAGGCGTCCCCGGGACGGGACGACTGGGCGCGCCTCGGCTCCAGCCCGATCGTCAACGTCCATGTCGTCTACGACCGGCCGGTGCTGGACGAGCCGTTCGTCGCCGCGATCGACTCGCCCGTCCAGTGGGTCTTCGACCGGACGGCCATCAGCGGCGTCACCTTCGATCGGTTCCGGGGGGAGTGGGGGGTCGCCCCACCACAGGAGAAAGGCCAGTACTTGGCGGTCTCGGTCTCGGCGGCCGACCGGTGGATCGACACGCCTACCGCCGAGCTGCGCGAGATCTACGTCGCCGCGCTGGAGCGGCTGTTCCCCGCCGCCCGCCGTGCCCGCGTCACCGACTTCTTCGTGACTCGGGAACGGCACGCCACATTCCGTCAGAGCCCCGGCAGCGGCGCGCTGCGTCCCGCGTCCGCGACCCGGCTGCCGGGGCTGTTCCTCGCCGGTGCGTGGACGGACACGGGCTGGCCCGACACGATGGAGGGAGCCGTGCGCAGTGGCCTGAAGGCCGCCCGGCTGGTCCGGCGGCACCTGAACGGAACGACTCCCGGCTCGGCGACGACGACGCCGGGGGTGAGCCCCCGATGACCGCCGTCCCGGCCTCGATCACCGACGGACGCGCGCTCGTCGACCAGGCGATGCGCGCCGCCGCCGAACGGCTCGACCCGTGGACGCGCCGCGTCGTCGCCTACCACCTCGGCTGGACCGACGAGCAGGGCCGTCCCGCCGCTGCGGGAGGCAAGGCGCTGCGTCCCGCGCTGGCGCTGCTGTCGGCCCGCGCCGCCGGTGCCCCCTACGAGGCGGCGCTGCCCGGTGCGGTCGCGGTCGAGTTCGTGCACGCGTTCTCGCTGCTGCACGACGACATCATGGACGGCGACCGGACCCGCAGGCACCGCCCCGCCGCGTGGACGGTGTTCGGCCCGTCCGCAGCGATCCTCGGCGGTGACGCGCTGCTGGCCCTGTCGGAGGAACTGCTCCTAGAGGAGCAGACGCGCGGCGCGCACTGGGCGGCGCGCGCGCTGACCGCAGCGACGCAGCGGCTCATCTCCGGCCAGGCGCTCGACATCGGGTTCGAGCAGCGCGACGACGTCACCCTCGACGAGTGCCTGTCGATGGCGACCGACAAGACCGGCGCGCTGCTCGCCTGCGCCTGCTCGATCGGCGCGATGCTCGGCGAGGGGCCGACCCGGCTGGTGACCGCGCTGACCGGGTTCGGGTCCGAGATGGGGCTGGCGTTCCAGCTCGTCGACGACCTGCTCGGCATCTGGGGCAGCCCCGACACGACCGGCAAACCGGTGCTGGCCGACCTGCGGGCCCGCAAGAAGTCGCTGCCCGTCGTGTTCGCGCTGACCGCCGGGACCGCCGAGTCGGCCCGGCTCGCCGAGCTGTACGCG
>JBOHBY010000356.1:0-13989 GCA_050698635.1 Spirillospora sp. | reverse complement strand
CGCCAGGGTCGGGGTGATCGACGGCGGGGGCGCCGTCGGCGATCACGTCGAAGGGCTCGTCGCCCGTGGCGCGCACCAACCGGGCCGCGCCCTGGTAGGCGTCGAAGTCTTCGCCGCCGATCGGCAGCGCGTACTCGACGCTCACCGCGTTGTAGGCGTCCACGACCTTGTTGATGGACGGGAGCGCGGCCCCCCGGCGGAGCAACGCGTCCACCGAGGGCCGGGTCCGTTTCGGTTTGGCGCCGAACGCCCGGTACGCGTCGTGCCAGGCCTCCACATGCGGTTCGTGCGCGTCCGCCTTCTCGGCCGCGCCGGCGGCCTTGGCCGCCTCGGCCAGCCAGCCCTCCGACACGTGATCGCTGGGCCCGTTCGCCAAGCCCTCGGCGGTCAGGACGAGCACCGCGAAGTCGGGACGCAGTTCCCGGACGGCCTCGTCCACGCCAACCCGATCCAGCATCCCGCACCCTCCAACGGTCACTTTAATGACATCGAAGTATCATCATACCGACCGATTCCACAGATCCGACACCGGCGATGACAGTGGCAGCGCCCGGACATGGTGGGATCGTGGGTGACCCGGACCGGCGCGGAGGATGATGTGAGCGAGCAGGAGGCCATCGGGGAGGCCGTGGCGCGGACCGTCCGGGCCCTCCGCGCGGGTCACGGCTGGAGCCTCGACGAGCTGGCCGGACGCGCCGGCGTCAGCAAGGGCGTGCTGGTCGGCCTGGAACAGGGACGCGGGAACCCGAACCTCGGCACGCTCATCCGCATCTCCGACGCGCTCGGCGTCCCGCTGACCAGGCTGGTGCAGGTCGAGGAGCAGCCGCCGGTGCGCCTGTTCCGGCCGGACCGGCACGTGGTGCTGTGGCAGGGCGAGCACGGCGGGACGGGAACGCTGCTCGCCGGTAGCGACCCGCGCCCCTCGCTGGAGCTGTGGCAATGGGCACTCCAGCCTGGGGAGACGCGCGACAGCGACCCGCACGTGCCCGGCACCAAGGAGATCGTGTACGTCCAGCAGGGGACGCTCACACTCGGCGTGGACGGCCGGACGGACCTCGTCGAAGAAGGAACGGCCGCTGTGTTCGTCGGCGACCGCCCTCATTCGTACAGCAATGCTGGTGACGACGACGAGGTCCGCTTCATCCTGGCCGTCCTCGACCTCTGAGAACCACTCCCGAAACAACCTCCGAGGCGCTCGGACCACGTCGGAACCAGAGAGCCGCAGGGGCGAGCCCCGTTACCGTTTTCACGTCCCTGCCACGGTGGGGAGCCAGGTCACGCTCGTGAAATCGGACCGCACGCATGACGTCCTGCCTTTCCACCCGGCCTGAACAGGCCGTTCGTTGAGATCACCGAGGTGAAGGCCGACGCCCAGGACGCTAAAAGCTGACGTTGACGTCAGCTGCAAGTCACCCCACGCCAAGGCCCCAGACCATGCGGCGGTGCCTGCCGTGGTCGAAAACGCGGTCGCTCAGCACCACGTCCCGACGGCGCCCTGTGGCGGTGTACAGGAGGTGGCGTGTTCGTGGGTTGGGGGTGATTCGTTTGGCTTTGTTGCGGCCGGGAACTGAGGTGGCGCCGGGCGGATGGTCGAGTGGGGTGCCTGGCGCTTGCGGGTGCGGGAGACGCGGGTGCGGGCGACGCGGGGGCGGGAGACGCGGTGGCGGGCTTGGCGCGACTGATGTCGTTGAGCAGGGAACGAGGCCGATCATGAAGGTGGAAGGGTCCGCGCTCCGGCTGACGATCCTTGTTGACGAGGACGACACCTGGCGCCACAAGCCGCTCTACCACGAGATCGTGCATCGGGCCCATGAGGCGGGCCTGGCCGGGGCCAGCGTGATCCGCGGGATGGAGGGATATGGCGCCTCCAGCCGCATTCACACCGCCCGGATCCTGTCGCTGACCGAGCATCTGCCGCTGGCGATCATCATCGTGGACGCCGCCGACAAGGTCCGCGCGTTCCTGCCGAGGCTGGACGAGCTCATCAGCGAGGGACTGGTCATCGTCGACCCGGTCGAGGTGATCCGTTACGTCGACCGTCCCGCGCCGCCGGACGAAGCGGGAGGGTGAGGACGCGCCGGCATTCTGAGGGCGGCGCTGACCGGCTCTCGCAATGTTGCGAGCGTGCTGCGGTGTGCGGTGTGCGGTGGCTTCGGGGCGGGTCAGGAGGTCAGGCGGACGGGCATGGCCAGGTAGCGGTAGCCGGTGTCGGTCTCGTCGGAGGTTTCCGTGTCGTCGTCGGAGCCCTTGTCGGGGATGGCGGTGATGAGGGCGGCCTTGGTGGGGTCGGCGCATTCGAGGCGGGCGTATTCGGTGTCGATGCCGGCCAGGCCGTCGAGGAGGTACTGGGGTGCGAAGGCGATGTCGATGTCGTCGCCGGTGAGCCGGATCGGAAGGCTCTCGTTGGCGCGCGCGGAGTCGCCGGTGGCGGCGCGGACGCGGACCTCGTCGGCGGTGAAGGCCAGCCGGATGGGGGTGCCGCGCTCGGTGACGAGGGCGGCGCGCTTGATCGTCTCGACGAACGGCGCGACCGGGATCTCGGCGATGGACGACCAGGTGCCGGTGAGGCGGGTCCTGTAGTTGATGTACTGGTCGTCCAGGAGGCGGCTGGTCATGCTGCGGCCGCCGCCGGACACGCCGATGAGGGTGTCGGCGGTGCCGCCGAGGTCGATGGCGACCTCGGCGCCGCGCTTGATGGCCTTGGCGGTGTCGGCGAGGGTGCGGGCGGGCACGACGACGCCGGCGGTGAAGCCGGGGTCAGCGGGCGACCAGGTCAGCTCGCGGGCGGCGATGCGGTAGCGGTCGGTGCAGGCGAGCCACATCGTGTCGCCGTCCATGTCGATCCGGACGCCGGTGAGCATCGGCAGTGTGTCGTCGCGTCCGGCGGCGGGGGTGACCTGGGCGACGGCGGCGGCGAACAGGTCGCCGGGGACGGTGCCGGCGCGGGCGGGCGGTTCGGGGAGGGTGGGGTAGTCCTCGACGGGGAGTGTCAGCAGGCCGAACTCGGCGGGGCCGCAGCGCACGACGACCTCCGAGCCCTTTGTGAAGATCTCCACGGGGTGCGGGGGGAGGTTGCGGACGATGTCAGCGAGGAGCCGCCCGGGGACGAGTGCGCGGCCCGGCTCGGCGACGTCGGCGTCCTCCCTGGCGCGGGCGGACACCTCGTAGTCGAACCCGGCCAGGGTGAGTTCTCCCTGGTCGGTGACCTCGATGAGCATGCCGGCGAGGACGGGGAGCGCGGGGCGTGCCGGGAGCGTCCGCGCCGCCCAGGCCACGGCGTCGGCGAGCGTCCGCCGGTCGACTCGGAACTCCACCTTTGGTCTGCCTTTCCGCGGCTGTTGGATGGACGGGCCGGAGAGCCGGCCATGTCACGCACGTTATCCCCGGCCTCTGACAGTTCTGTCAGTTCAGAAAAGGGCGTCCTCGGTGATCTTCGTCTTGCGCTCGAAATCAAGGAGGTAGCGCTTGCGGTCGAGGCCGCCGCCGTAGCCGGTGAGGTCGCCGGTGGAGCCGACGACGCGATGGCAGGGGACGATGACGCTGATCGGGTTGCGTCCGTTGGCGAGACCGACGGCACGGGACGCGGACGGTTTCCCGAGTTCGACGGCGAGTTGACCGTAGGTGGTGGTCTCGCCGTAGGGGATTTCTTGGAGCGCCGTCCATACGCGCTTCTGGAATTCGGTCCCTTGGAGGTTGAGGGGCAGGGCGAACGCGGTCAGGTCACCGGCGAAGTAGGCGGAAAGCTGCTCGCCGACCGTTGCGAAGGGTTCTGTGTCGGGATCGCCTGGGGTGCCGAACGCTTCCTCTAGCGGACGATGTCGCTGCGAGTCCATGTAGAGGCCGGACAGAGCGCCGTCTATGGCCACCAACGTCAATGGGCCTACAGGACTGTCGAGGATGACGTGCGTCGGTTCCATTGGAGGTTCCTCTCTAGCGTCAACGTCATGATGCGGGAAGCAGGTTGATGGCGTGGTCGCTTGTGGCCCACAGGTACTGGACGGCGTAGGCGCGCCACGGACGCCACTGGGCGGCACGGCGCGTGAGGGCCGAGGGCGTCGAGGGAAGGTCGAGTGTCTTGGCGGCGGCACGGATTCCCAGGTCGCTGGGGATGAACGCGTCAGGGTCTCCGAGGGCGCGCATCGCGATCGATTCGATGGTCCACGGACCGAAGCCGGGGAGGACGGACAAGCGCGCGCGGGCCTCACCCCAGTCGCTCCCTACACCGAGGTCGATCTCGCCCTTCGCGAGTGCGTCGACAAGGGTCATGAGGGTCGCGCGGCGGCTCTTCGGGAAAGCGAGGGTCTCCGGGTCGAGTTCCGCCAGGGCGGACGGGGTTGGGAAGAGGTGGGTCAGTCCGCCGCCAGGGTCGTCTATGGAATCGCCGTAGGCGGTGACCAGGCGTCCGGCGTGGGTTCGGGCGGCGGCGGTCGAGACCTGCTGTCCCAGGACGGCGCGTACGGCGAACTCTGGCGCGTCCACGGTTCGCGGGACGCGCCGTCCAGGAGCCTTGTTGACGAGCGGGGCAAGGACCGGGTCGGTGCGGAGGAGATCGTCCACGGCGACGGGGTCGGCGTCGAGGTCGAGCATCCAGCGGCAGCGGCTGATCGCGATGGTGAGGTCGCGCAGGTCGCTCAGGGTGAGTGTGCAGGCGATGTGGTCCGGCTGTGGCCGCAGGGTGGCGACACCGTGTCCGTGGGGCAGGCGCATGGCGCGGCGGTACGCACCGTCCCGCCATTCCTCGACTCCGGGTACGGCAGTAGCGGCGAGATGGCCGAAAAGGTTGTCTGGGCAGAGCGGTGCCCGGAACGGTAGCCGCAGCGACAGCGCGCCTGAGCCGGCCGGTGAGTGGCCCTTGGCGACACGGTCGCGCAGCCCGGTCGGCGTTAGGGCGAACACGTCGCGGACGGTGTCGTTGAAGGCCCTGATGCTCGCGAAGCCAGCCGCGAACGCGACATCACCCATCGGGAGGGATGTCGTTTCGATGAGGAGCCTTGCCGTCTGTGCGCGCTGGGCCCGCGCCAGGGCGAGTGGACCGGCGCCCAGTTCCGCGTTGAGTTGGCGTTCGATCTGACGTGTGCTGTAGCCGAGCCGCTGGGCGAGACCGGGGACGCCTTCCCGGTCGACCACGCCGTCCGCGACGAGCCGCATCGCGCGGGCGACGACGTCCGCGCGGTGGTTCCATTCCGGCGAGCCGGGGGAGGCGTCGGGCCGGCAGCGCTTGCAGGCCCGGAATCCGGCCTGCTGCGCGGCGGCGGCGCTAGGGTAGAAGCGCATGTTCTCGGGTTTGGGCGCCACTACCGGGCAGCTCGGGCGGCAGTAGATCCCGGTGGTGACGACCCCGGTGAAGAACCATCCGTCGAAGCGGGCGTCCTTCGCTTGGACGGCCCGCACGCACCTTTCCGCGTCCTCGTGCATGCCCTCCAGCATCACCGATGGTCAGACCGGTTCACTAGCGAGAATCCGACATCATCGTTGACCGCCTCGAATCGAGCGCGAGCAGCTCACCGGGCTGCTCAGCTGTGTACTCGGTGAGGGGCGGGTCTGACGGACGCTTCGCAGGCCAGGCATGACGTCCCAGGTAATCGATCTTCTGATCCGGGCTTGGCAGCGTAAGGGGCATCGCCGGGACGAACCCGGTGGATCCAAAGGGAGTCATGAAATGAGCGATGTTCAGCAGCGGGTGGCGCGTTACCTGGCGATCTGGAACGAGACCGACCCCGCCGCGCGGCGCGCCGCGATCGACGAGCTGTGGACCGACAGCCCGGTCTACGTCGACCCGCTCGGTGTCGCCGAGGGGCGCGACGCGATCGACGCGTTCGTCGGCGCCGCGCAGCAGCAGTTCCCCGGCATGGTCTTCCGTCCGGCGGGGACCGTGGACGCCCACCACAACGTGGCCCGTTTCACCTGGGAACTGGGCCCCGAGGACGGTGAGGCGATCGTCGTCGGGTTCGACGTGGCCGTCTTCGCCGACGACGGTCGCTTCGACCGTGTTCACGGGTTCCTCGACAAGGTTCCCGTTTAGAGCAAGGTCCCCGCTTAGAGCAAGGTCCCCGCTTGGCGCCGGGCCTGGGGGCGGTTCAGAGTTGGCGGAGGGCGCCGCCGTCCACCGTCCATTCGGCACCGGTGACCTGTCCAGCCAGTGGGGACAGCAGGTAGGCGATGACCCGCGCGACGTCTTCCGGTGCGCCAACGCGTCCGACCGGGAGGCGTCGCTCCTCGCGGATGAACCGCTCTATGGCCTCCTCTACGGGGAGGTCGAATTGGGCGGCGAGCTGGTCGGCGAACCCACCGGGCTCGTCCCACAGCCGGGTCCGTGTGGGGCCGGGCGTGACGACGTTGGAGCGGACACCGCAGCGGCCGAACTCCCCCGCCAGCGTTTTCGACACCGAAAGCAACGCCGTCTTGGACGCCGCATAGTCGACCAGTGGCGTGTCGGGGAATCGTCCCGCCTCGCTGGACACGTGGACGATGCTCCCGGCGCCCTGGTCGATCAGGGCGGGCAGCGCGGCGCGGGCCATCCGGACGGCGGCGTGGAAGTTCAGCTCGAACGTGGCGTGCCACTGGTCGTCGGTGACGTCGAGGAAGCCGATCCGGGATACGAGGGCTCCGGCGTTGTTGACCAGGCCGTCCAGGCGCCCGTGCCGGTCCAGGGTGGCGTCCACGACGCGCTGAGCGGCGGCGGGGTCGGTCAGGTCGGCGGCGACGGCGTCGGCGACGGCGTCGTCGTTCGGCGGCTTGCGGGCGACGCCGACGACGTGCGCGCCCTCGGCGGTGAGGAGCGCCGCGGTCGCCGCGCCGATCCCGGCGGACGCGCCGGTGACGATGTAGACCCTGCCGTTCAGTTCCAGATCCATGATCAAACCCTTTCAGGAGCGGCGCAGGAAGGCCCAGGTGAGGGCCGCCCGGCGAGGACGATCGCGGCGTTCAAGGCCGTCGCCGTGTGCACGCCGGACAGGACGGACGCACCGGTGTTCGCGGTGGCGACACCGAACGGACCTGTAGCGCGGCACCGATACCGTGACCTCTGTGGACGAGATCTCCTGGCGGGAGGACGGCCGGGACCTGCGCGTCCGCTGGCGGTCGGAGAGCGGTGCCCCGCCGCCGCGCCGCGTGACGATCGCCGACGACGAGACCCGGGCGGACGACGCGTACCGGCTGGCCTGCGAAGGCACCGCGCTGCTGTGGCGTGGCGACTTCCAGAATGCGAGGCAGCTCCTCAAGGCGATGGCGCGCCGCATCGACCGTCCTCCGAGGACGACAACGACGGCGGCGGCAGCGGCACGGCGGCGGCGTAAAGGCAAAGCGGAACCGTCCCAAGTACAGGCGTTCCACCTCTATCGCCAGGCCCGGGCCCAGCGCGCGCGGACGCTGGCCATGCTGCTCATACCGTTCGACCCAGGGCACGTGATTCCGCTACGCCGCGCGCCCGACGTGCAGGCCGCATGCACCGAGGCGTACGGTCTGGACGACCAGCCCTACATAACGTCCTTGCGCGAACTGCTCGGACTGATCGGCGCACACGAATGGCGTGCGAAGGGCGTACCCGTCCCTGCGCTGGCCAACGACCGGATACATCCGCACTACGGGGTCTTCTCACCGGTCAGAGGCGAATACGTCGACCTGGTCGGCGAAGCACCATTCCCACCGGCGGCGAGAACCGCGTTCGACATCGGGACCGGCACAGGTGTTTTGGCCGCTGTTCTGGCCCGTCGCGGTGTGGAACGGGTCGTCGCCACAGACCACGACCCGCGCGCGCTTGCCTGCGCCCAAGAGAACCTCACCCGGCTGGACGTGGCGAAGCGGGTTGACGTCGTCCAGGCCGACCTGTTCCCCGAAGGACGCGCCGGGCTCATCGTCTGCAACCCGCCCTGGATACCGGCGAAACCCAGCTCGCCCCTGGAACACGCCGTCTACGACCCGGGCGGCCGGATGCTCCGCGGCTTCCTCGACGGCCTCGCCGAGCATCTGGAACCGGGCGGCGAGGGCTGGCTGATCCTCTCTGACCTGGCCGAACTCCTCGGGCTCCGCACCCGCGACGAACTGCTCGCGATGATCGGATCGTCCGGCCTGAAGGTCGCGGGGAGGCTCGACACCAGGCCGGCGCATCCCCGCGCCGCCGACCCCGACGACCCGCTCCACGCCGCCCGAGCCGCCGAGACGACCACCCTCTGGCGTCTCGTCCACGCGCCCCCGGACGGCGACTGAATCCGGCCTCAGATGTGGCTGCGGTGGGCGGTCTCAGGGCCGACGACCTGGAGCAGTTCGAGGGCCTCGAACGTGGCGCTGCCGGGCGGCGGGGTGAAGACGACCAGCCGCTGGTCTTCGGCCGGGGTGAGCAGGGTCTCCGCGTCGAACTCGATCGCCCCGACCTCCGGGTGCAGGACGCGCATGCGGCTGGTGCGCCGCACGGCCACCTCGTGCCGCTTCCACAGCGCCGCGAACTCGTCGCTGGCGTCGTGCAGCCGCTGGACGAGCGCGGACGCGGCGGCGTCGCTACCGCGCCGGGCCACGCTGGCGCGCAGGTCGGCGACGTGCAGGCGGCTGTAGTCGGCGTGCTCGTCCGGCGGGTACGCCTCCCGGACGAACGGGTCGGTGAACCAGCGCCACACGATGTTCCGGTCGCCCAGCGCCACCGTGCAGACGCAGCCGAAAAGTGTTTCGGCCAGGCCGTTCTGTGCCAGGACGTCACCGAGGTCGCCGACGATCTGCGCCGGTGTCTCCCGCAGCCGGTCGAGCAGGTACAGCAGCCCCGGCCGGACGTGCTCGCCCGCGAACGGCCCGGCGGGCGGACGGTGCCCGGCCAGCACGTACAGATGGTCGCGTTCGTCCTCCGTCAGCCGGAGCGCGCGGGCCAGGGCGCCGAGCATCTGGGCCGAAGGCTGCGGGCTGCGCGCCTGCTCAAGCCGCATGTAGTAGTCGGCGGACATGCCCGCGAGCTGCGACACCTCCTCGCGGCGCAGCCCCGGCGTGCGGCGCCTGGGCCCGGCCGCCAAACCGACCTCCCGCGGGCGCAGGCGCTCGCGGGAACGGCGGAGGAAGTCGGCGAGTTCACGGCGGTCCATGTCCATGCGTTCCATACTCTGCGATGTTCCGGAACTCAGCCTGGGATCGGTTGTCCTAGCCAAAGCGGTCCGCTCCTCATGGGCGTCCGTCCGGGGCAGCGTTGGGGGCATGACGAAACTCACCGTTGGAAATGCCCGCATCACCTACCGCACGGAGGGCTCGGGGCCCGCGGTCGTGCTGGTTCACGGGGTCGGTCCCGGCTCGTCCATGTGGGACGGCTGGTCGAGCGCCCTGTCCGCCGACCACACCGTGATCCTCCCCGACCTCGCCGGGTCCGACCCCGCCGAGGACGACGGCTCCCCGCTGACCATCGAGGCCCTCGCCACCCAGGTCAACGCCGTGATCGAGGACGCCGGTGCCGGGCCCGCCGACATCCTCGGCTTCTCGCTCGGCGCGCCCACGGCCGCCGCGGCCGCCGCGCTGCGCCCCGAACTCGTCCGCCGGTTGATCCCGGTCGCGGGGCTGAGCCACGCGGGCGACGAGTACGTCCGCCAGCTGATGACCGCCTGGCTGGGCCTTTCCGGCGACCCGGAGGCCTTCGGGCGCCTCGGAACCCTGACCTCCGCAAGCCCGCAGTTCCTCAACGCGATCGGGCATGAGGGCGCCGAGCAGATGCGCGGCTTCATGCACCCCACGGACGGCCGCCTACGCCAACTTGACCTCGCCCAACGGCTCGACGTCCGGGAACTGCTTCCGCGCATCAAGGCACCGACGCTCGTCATCGGCTGTACGCGCGACCAGACCGTCCCTGTCGAGAACCATCGCGAGTTCGCCCGCGCCATCGCGGGCGCCGAATACGCCGAACTCGACACCGGTCACGTGGCGATGATGGAGAAGCCCGACGAATTCACGAAACTCGTCCGCGACTTCCTAGACCGGCCCTAGCGGACCCACCGGTTCACTCTGCGCGCGCGCCGAGCAGGATGGGGAGCATGCGTCCCATCGATCAGCAGACCATTCTCATCACCGGCGCCACAGACGGACTGGGTCGCGCGCTGGCCGCCGAGCTCTCCGCCCAAGGCGCGACGGTCCTCGTCCACGGACGGGACGACCAGCGCGGCAAGGCGACCTTGCAGGAGATCGGCGGCCGCGCGTCCTGGTACCGCGCGGACCTGTCGTCGCTGGCCGAGACTCGCGCGCTGGCCGAGGCCGTCCGCGCCGACCATCCCCGCCTGGACGTGCTGGTCAACAACGCCGGAATCGGCAACGACGGTCCGCGTCAGGAGAGCGCCGACGGGCACGAGCTGACGTTCCAGGTGAACTACCTGTCCGGATACCTGCTCACCCGGCTCCTGCTCCCGGCCCTCATCGCGGCGGCGCCGGCGCGGATCGTCAACGTCAGCAGCCTCGGCCAGCAGCCCATCGACTTCGACGACGTCATGATCACCCGCGGCTACGGCGGGCTGCGCGCGTACCGCCAGAGCAAGCTCGCCCAGGTCATGTTCACCGTCGACCTCGCCGCCGAGCTGGCCGGGACGGGCGTCACCGCGAACGCCCTGCACCCCGCCACCTACATGCCGACCAAGATGGTGGCCGCGCCCCCGCTCAGCACCCTCGAAGAGGGAGTACGCGCGACGCACCGCCTCGTCACCGACCCCGCCCTGGACGAGGTGTCAGGACGCTTCTTCAACGGCCTCCAGGAAACCCGCGCCGACGCCCAGGTCTACGACTCCGACGCCCGCGCCCGCCTCCGCGACCTCTCCGAAGAACTCACCTCTGCGGGCGGCCGGGGTTGAGCAGTTCGCGTGGGAGCGCGGCCCGCCACCACTGTTCGATCTGGTCGGGCGTCCACTGGCGTTCGTTGATGAGGGTGGCGTAGGCGTCGATGTTGCAGATGGCGGCGTAGATGTCGATCGCGGTCTCCAGGTCGAGGCCGTCACGCAGTGATCCGTCCGGCCAGGATTCGAACACCTGCCGCCTGTTGCGGTCCGCGGCGCCGCGGCCGTTGGCGTAGATGGCGGCGAGCTCGGGTTCGCTGCGTCCGGCGTCGCGGATCAAGGCGATGATGTCGCCCGCGCGTTCGTAGAGGCGGCGGTCGAAGGAGGCCATGGCGGCGAGCTGGTCCGCGGGGTCGGCGGCCGGGTCCTCGAGTTCGTCGAGCATCTGCGGGACGTCGGCCGAGAGGCCGGCGGCGTCGACGAGCGCGCGGGTCAGGCCGGTCTTGTTCTTGTAGGTGGCGTAGACCGTCGGCGCGGAGACGCCGGCCTCGCGGGCGACATCGCGGACCGTCGTGACCGCCCAGCCCTGCGCGACGAAGAGCCTGCGCGCCGCCCGTGCGATCTCGGCGCGGGTCTCCAGCGCCTGCGCTTCCCGCCGCAGCGAGTCGTAGCGGCGCTTGTGGGGCTCATCGGGCATGACGGGACTCCATTTGACTTTACGCATCTTCTAATGAATATAGTGTGTGCATGACAGCTTCTCTGCGCTTCGTGCACCACCTTTCCATCCGCACCGTTCGCCGGACGACGGCCACGGCCACTGCCACTGCCACTGCCACGGCCACTGCCACGGCGACCGCGGCGGCGACCGCGGCGTCCCGGAGGCAAGGCCATGCGTGACGGGACGCGGTCCGGCATGTTCGTCCGGATCGCGCGGTTCGCCGAGCGCCACAGCCTCGCGGCGCTCGGCGTCTGGGTCGCGGTACTGATCGGCATCTGGGGCGCCGCGTCGATGACCGGCGACGACTACCGCGACGACGTGTCGCTGCCGGGCACGGAGTCGCAGCACGCGGCCGACCTGATGGCCGAGCACGGATTCGGGCACGCCGGGGACACACTGCAGATCGTCTTCCACTCCACCGTTGGCGGCTCCACCGGCGGCGGGCTCGACGATCCCGCCGTCCGGCAGAAGGTCGAGTCGGCGCTCGGCAGCGTCCACGACCTGCCGCACATCAGCCGTGTGACCAGCCCGTATGCGAACCCGTCCACGATCTCCCAGGACGACACCATCGGCTATGCGACGGCTGTACTGGACGTCGCGTCCGAGGACATGGCCCTCGACGACGTGCAACGCATCGTCGACACGGCGCAGTCGGCCGAGACGTCCGGCCTCCAGGTCGAGGTGGGCGGTGAAGCCGCCCGGCTGCTGGCCGAGGGCGAGACCGGCACGGCCGAGACGGTCGGGATCCTGGCCGCGCTGGTGATCCTGGTGCTGATGTTCGGCACGCTCATCGCGGCGAGCCTGCCGATCATCACCGCGCTGTTCGCGGTCGGCTCGACCGTCGGCGTGATCATCCTGGCGTCGCACGCGTTCACGATCTCGTCCTACACCCAGTACCTGATGGTGCTCGTCGGGCTGGGCGTCGGCATCGACTACGCCCTGCTGATCTTCGCGCGCTACCGCGGCGAACTCCTCAGGGGCGAGCCGACGCAAGCCGCCGCGACGACCGCGATCGACTCCGCCGGGCGGACGGTCTTCTTCGCCGGGACGACGGTGATCGTCGCGCTGCTGGGCCTGGTGACCCTCGGGCTCGGCTCGGTGCAGGGATCGGCCCTGGCGCTCGCGCTCACCGTGCTCGCGACCATGATCGCGTCGCTGACGCTGCTACCCGCCCTGCTCGCCCTGTTCGGCAGGCGCTTCGCCCGCCAGTTCACCGCGCGTGCCGCGAAACGGGCGGCGAAGAATCCCGACCGTCCTCCAGCCCCCACCCACCGCCGTTCAACGGACGAGCTCAGCTCGACGGACCGGTCGGAGGGGGCGGTGTGGCGTCGTATCGCGACCGTCGTCCAGCGGCGGCCCGTCCCGGCGATCGTGCTGGCCGTCTTCGTCCTCGGCGCCCTCGCGGTTCCGGCGCTGAACATGCGGCTGGGCTTCGCCGACGCCGGGAACGATCCACCCGACACGACGAGCCGCCAGGCCTACGACCTCCTCGCCGCGGGCTTCGGCCCCGGCGTGAACGGCCCGCTCCTCATCACCGTCGACGGCGGCGAGCGCGGAGCCGAACCGGCGGCGCAGGCGGCGACGCGTGCCCTCGCCCAGACCACGGACGTCGCGGCCACGACGCCGCCGACGGTCAGCGAGGACGGCCGGATCGCCACCCTCCTGGCCATCCCCGAGACCGCGCCGCAGGACGAGGGGACCGCCGAACTCGTCACCGACCTGCGCGAGGACGTCCTGCCCGACCTGTCCGACCAGACCGGCGCCGCCTTCTTCGTCGGCGGGGCGACCGCCGCCACGCAGGACTACGCCGACAAGGTCGCGGAACGGATGCCGTACTTCATCGCGGTCGTCGTCGGCCTCTCGCTGTTGATCCTGATGGCGATGTTCCGCTCGATCCTGATCCCGATCAAGGCGGCCGTGCTGAACCTCGTCAGCATCGGAGCCGCGCTCGGCGCGATGACCCTGGTGTTCCAGGAGGGACTGTTCGGCATCGACCCGGCGCCGATCGAGGCCTACATCCCGATCCTGGTGTTCGCGATCGTGTTCGGGCTCTCGATGGACTACGAGGTGTTCCTCGTCTCCCGGATCCACGAGGAGCGCGAACGCACCGGCAGCGACGAGACCGCGGTGCGGGAGGGCCTGGCGCACACCGGCGCCGTCATCACCGCCGCCGGACTGATCATGATCCTGATCTTCGGCGCGTTCATGCTCAGCCCGCAGCGGCTCCTGCAGCAGGTCGGGTTCGGCATGGCCGTCGCGATCTTCGTGGACGCCGTGATCATCCGCTGCCTGGTGGTCCCGGCGGCGATGCGGCTCATGGGCCGCTGGGCCTGGTGGATGCCCGCCGCCGTGGAGCGGCGGCTGCCGAGGCTGAACCTCGAATCACGACCCGAACCCGCGGACACGGCCCGCGCGAAGGAGCAGGCGTCATGACCTTCTCCCGCATCGGCGGCTGGTCGGCGATCGAGCGGCGCCGCGGCGAGGCGTGGTCGCTGGTCGGATTCGCCTCGCTCGCCGGTGTCCGCACCGGCCTGATCCGCCGGGCACACG
>JBOHBY010000355.1:0-11949 GCA_050698635.1 Spirillospora sp. | reverse complement strand
GCGATGTGCAGCCCGTCGCGGGTGTTGCGGTTCAGGTCGTGCAGGTCCATCAGCGCGGTCTCGCCGAGGTAGTCGTGCGCCAGCTCCAGCTGCCCGACCTCCGCCGCGACCACCGCCTGCGTCTGCGCCGACAGCGACGAGTCGCGGACGGTCAGCCCCTCGTAGTAGGCGAAGTCACGGATCTTCTGCTCCTCCGTGAACGCCTCCCCGCACAGGTGCAGCGCCAGCACCAGGTCGGCCTGCTTCACGACCTGCTTGCGGTACAGGTCGAAGTACGGGAAGTTCAGCAGCAGCGGGTAGTGGTCGGGTTTGGTGGCCGCGAAGTCCCAGCGGGCGTGGTTGGTGAACCCCTCGCTCTGCGGGTGGACGCCCAGCCGGTCGTCGTAGGGGATCAGCATCGCCGCCGCCGCGTCCCGCCACGACGCGGCCTCCTCGGCGTCCACGCCCAGCCGGTCGGCCACGTCGGGGTGGCGCATCGCCATCTCCGCGGCCTCCAGCAGGTTCCGGCGCGCCATGAGGTTGGTGTAGATGTTGTTGTCCACGACGGCGCTGTACTCGTCCGGGCCGGTGACGCCGTCGATGCGGAACACGCCGCCGACGTCGTGGTGGCCGAGGCTCCGCCACAGCCGGGCGGTCTGCACCAGGATGTCGAGGCCGATCTCCCGCTCGAACTGGTCGTCCTCGGTCGCGTCCACGTAGCGGACGACGGCGTCGGAGATGTCGGCGTTGATGTGGAACGCGGCCGTCCCGGCGGGCCAGTAGCCCGAGCATTCGTGGCCGCGGATCGTCCGCCACGGGAACGCGGCGCCGTCCAGGCCGAGCTGTGTGGCCCGCTCCACGGCCAGCGGCAAGGTCATGTGCCGCCAGGCGAGCGCGTCGGCGGCGGCGCCCGGTGAGGTGTACGTCAGCACGGGCATGACGAACGTCTCGGTGTCCCAGAACGTGTGGCCGTCGTAGCCGGGACCCGTCAGGCCCTTGGCCGGGATCATGCGGCGTTCCGCGCGCGCGCCCGCCTGCAGGACGTGGAACAGCCCGAACCTGACCGCCTGCTGGATCTCCGCGTCGCCCTCGACCTCGACGTCCGCGCCCTCCCAGAACTCGTCCAGGTACTCGCGCTGCTCGTTGAGCAGGCCGTCCCAGCCGGTCTGCCGCGCGCCCGCCAGCGCCCCGACCACCTGGTCGTGCAGCGCGGGCCGCGACCGGCGGCTCGACCACCCGTACGCGATGTACTTCACGATCCGCAGCCGCTGCCCCGGCTCCAGCCGCGTCGCGACCGTCAGCCGGCCGACGTCCTTGGAGCTCTCGGTGTCGATCGCCATCGACTCCGGGCCCTCGATCTCGTGCGACATGCCCGCCGCCATCCGCAGCCCGCTCTGCCGCGTCCGGTGCAGCAGCAGCACCTTGGTGCCGTTGGCGACGTGCTCCTCGCTGACGAGGGGGCTCTCCAGGATCGCCGAGGACCGCGGGTCCTTCCCGCCGCCGGGCAGCGCCTCGTTGGCGACCAGCTCCGACTGCGCGACGACCCGGACGGCCTGGTCCACCGGCTCGACCTCGTAGCACACCGCCGCGACGGCCCGCTGCGTCAGCGACACGATCCGGACCGACGTCACCTTGATCGTCTTGTCGACCGGGGACGTCCACTCGACGTGCCGGGTCAGCGTGCCCGCCCGCATGTCCAGGATCCGCTCGTGGTGCAGGACGCGGCCGTACCGGACGTCGAGCGGCTCGTCGTCCACCAGCAGTCGGATCACCTTGCCGTTGGTCACGTTGATGACCGTCTGGCCCGACTCCGGATAGCCGTAGGCCGTCTCCGCGTGCGGCAGCGGGCGCTGCTCGAAGAACGAGTTCAGATACGTCCCCGGCAGCCCGTGCGGCTCCCCCTCGTCGAGGTTGCCGCGCATCCCGACATGCCCGTTGGACAACGCGAACACCGACTCGGTCTGCGCCAGCCGGTCGAGCCGCAGCTCGGGCTCCCGCACGCACCAGGGCTCCACCGTGAACACCGGCCTGTCGGCCGGGTTCAGCCCATCCCGCTCTGTCACTTACCCTCCATCAATTCGGACAGGTCAGACACCACGATGTCGGCGCCGTGCTCGGCGAGGGCCTTGGCGTGCGCCCCGTCGACCCGGTTGACGCCCACCACGTAGGCGAACCCGCCGGCCCGCCCGGCCTGTACGCCGGCGAGCGCGTCCTCGAACACCACCGCCTGCTTCGCGGTGACGCCCAGCTCCCGCGCCCCCACGAGGAACGTG
Organism: Spirillospora sp.; assembly: GCA_050698635.1. Taxonomy (GTDB): domain Bacteria; phylum Actinomycetota; class Actinomycetes; order Streptosporangiales; family Streptosporangiaceae; genus Spirillospora. The sequence goes on along the minus strand of JBOHBY010000355.1, from coordinate 9,697 downwards.
TCGGGCGCGGGCTTGCCGGGCAGGTTCCGCTCCGCCGCGACCACGCCGTCGACCCGCGCGTCGAACAGGTCGGTGATACCGGCCGTCCGCAGCACCTGGACGGTGTTGGCGCTCGACGACACCACCGCCGTCTTCAGCCCCGCCTTCCGCGCCGCGCGGACGTAGTCGATCGACCCGTCGAACGTCTCGACGCCCTTCTCCGCGATCAGCTGGAGGACGAGCGTGTTCTTGCGGTTGCCGAGCCCCCGGACCGTCTCGTTCCCGGGCGGGTCGTCCGGGTCGCCCTCGCGGAGCTCGATGCCGCGCGACTCCAGGAACGAACGCGTCCCGTCCTCGCGCTTCTTGCCGTCGACGTACCGGCCGTAGTCCTTGACCGGGTCGAACGCGGTGAAGGGCCCGCCGTCGCGCCGTGCCCGCTCGCGCAGGTAACCGTCGAACATCTCCTTCCAGGCGGCGGCGTGCACGGCCGCCGTCCTGGTCAGCACCCCGTCGAGATCGAAGAGACACGCCGCCGCCTCGTCCGGCAGTCCCAGCATTCGCACCCCCTGGAGAATGACACCATTGGCAAAGTTCCTCGACGCGCGTCCCGTTCCCGCCCGCGGCGCGGGCATGCGAAGACCGGCGCTCGAACGGGGGGATCATGGACCCGCGTACAACCCCTTGATCAGGGTGGCACACGAGGAGGAGCGATCCAATGGAAACGGCGCGTATCGGAGTCACGGGCCTCGCGGTGATGGGCCGCAACCTGGCCCGCAACCTCGCCCGGCACGGACATTCCGTCGCCGTCCACAACCGCACCCCGGCCAGGACGAAGTCCCTGGTGGACGAGTTCGGACACGAGGGCGCCTTCCTTCCGGCCGACACACCGGAGAAGTTCGTCGCCTCGCTCGAACGCCCCCGCCGCCTGGTGATCATGGTGAAGGCCGGCGGCCCGACCGACGCCGTCATCGACGAGTTCGCGCCGCTCCTCGACCCGGGCGACATGATCGTCGACGGCGGCAACGCAAACTTCGCCGACACCCGCCGCCGCGAATCAGCCCTCCGCGAACGCGGCATCCATTTCGTCGGGACCGGCATCTCCGGCGGTGAGGAGGGCGCGCTGCACGGGCCGAGCATCATGCCCGGCGGGTCGGCCGCGTCCTACGAGGCGCTCGGCCCGCTCCTGGAGGACATCTCCGCCAAGGTGGACGGCACGCCCTGCTGTGTCCACGTCGGCCCCGACGGCGCCGGGCACTTCGTGAAGATGGTGCACAACGGCATCGAGTACGCCGACATGCAGCTGATCGCCGAGTCCTACGACCTGCTCCGGCACGCCGCGGGCCTCGCCCCCACCGAGATCGCCGAGGTCTTCCGCACCTGGAACACCGGCCGCCTGGGGTCCTACCTCGTCGAGATCACCGCCGAGGTCCTGGCGCACACCGACGCGTCCACCGGCCTGCCGTTCGTGGACGTCGTCCTCGACCAGGCCGAGCAGAAGGGGACGGGCCGCTGGACCGTCCAGACCGCCCTCGACCTGGGTGTCCCGGTCGGCGGCATCGCCGAGGCCGTCTTCGCCCGCTCCGTCTCCGGCCACGCCGCCCTCCGCGAGGCCGCCCGGAACCTTCCGGGCCCGTCCCGGCACGACGCGATCTCCTCGTCCGGCATCCCCGAGGCCGTGGAGAAGGCGCTGTACGCGTCCAAGATCGTCGCCTACGCGCAGGGCTTCCACGAGATCCAGGCGGGCAGCGCCGAGTACGGCTGGAACATCGACCTCGGCGCCATGGCCACCATCTGGCGCGGCGGCTGCATCATCCGCGCCCGCTTCCTCGACCGCATCCGCGCCGCCTACGCCGCCGACCCGCAGACCCCGACCCTCCTGACCGACCCGCACTTCGCCGAAGCCGTCGGCGACGCCCAGGACGCCTGGCGGAACGTCGTCGGCATCGCCGCCCAACTCGGCATCCCGGTCCCCGGCTTCTCCACCGCCCTCGCCTACTACGACTCGCTCCGGGCCCCGCGCCTCCCGGCCGCCCTCACCCAGGGCCAGCGCGACTACTTCGGCGCCCACACCTACCGCCGCACCGACCGCGAAGGCACCTTCCACACCCTCTGGGGCGCCGACCGCACAGAAATGCCCTCCTAGTGTGCGAGCAGGGGGCCGGCGTCCTCGGTGTCCGTGTCGTTTCCGGCGTTCTTGGCGGTGGGCTGGTGTTTGGGGTTCGGGGTGTTCATCAGGACGGCGATGATCAGCGCTCCGGCCACGAGGATCCCCGCGGCCCAGGTGCTGGCCGTCGAGAAGCCCTCCACGACCGCCTGTTTGGCGATGGCGGGGCTCCTGTCGTGCGAGGCCAGGTAGTCCACGGTCGCGTTGGTGGCGATGGTGTTGAGCAGCGCGGTGCCGATCGAGCCGCCGATCTGCTGGGCGGTGTTGACGCTGGCCGAGGCCACGCCGGCCTCGCCCTTGTCCACGCCGTGGGTCGCGTAGTTCATGGCCACCGGCATGATCATGCCCGCGCCTAGACCGAACAGGACCTGGACGACCAGCAGGCCGCCGGCGTAGGAGGTGCCGGGTTCCAGGGTGAGCATCCACAGCATGGCGACCGCGCCGATCAGCATGCCGGGGACGATCAGCAGCCGCGGCGCGACCTTGGGCAGCAGCCGGGTGGTGAGCCCGCCGGCCGATATCAGCACCGCCGTGGCCATCGGGAGGAAGGCCACGCCCGTCCTGATCGGCGAGTATCCCTTGACGACCTGCATGTAGTACGTGAGGAAGAGGAACGCGCCGAACATGCCGATGACCGACAGGCCCACGGCCAGGTAGGCGCCGCCACGGGTGCGGTTGGCTATCACGCGCAGCGGCAGCAGTGGCTTCGCGACCCGGCTCTCGACGAAGGCGAACGCGGCGAGCAGCACCGCGCCCGCGGCCAGCAGGCCGATGACCGTCGCCGAGCCCCAGCCGTCCGACTCGGCCCGGCTGGTGGCGTAGACGACCGCGACGAGCCCGCCGGTGACCAGCAGTACGCCGGGGACGTCGAACCGCGTCCTGCCCTCGTGCCGCGACTCGACCAGCACCGCGTACCCGCCGATCGCCGCGACCACGGTGATCGGGATGTTGATGTACAGGCACCAGCGCCAGTCCAGGTAGTCGGTCAGCGCCCCACCGGCGAGCAGCCCGACGGCGCCGCCCGCGCCGGCGATGGCGCCCCAGACGCCGAACGCCTTCGCGCGCTCCTTCGGCTCGGTGAACGTCACGGTCAGCAGCGACAGCGCGGACGGGCCGAGCAGCGCGCCGAACCCGCCCTGCAGGGCACGGGCGCTCAGCAGCATCTCGAAGTTGCTCGCCGCGCCGCCGAGCGCCGAGGCGGCGGCGAATCCGATCAGCGCGATCAGGAAGGTCCGCTTGCGGCCTGTGTAGTCGGCGATCCGGCCGCCGAGCAGCAGCAGGCTCCCGAACGCCAGCGTGTAGGCGGTGATGATCCACTGCCGGTCGCCGTCGGAGATCCCCAGATCCCGCTGGAGCGACGGCAGCGCGATGTTCACGACGGTGGCGTCCAGAATGATCATGAGCTGGGCCAGCCCGATGAACAGCAGCGCGGCCCAGCGGTTCGGGGCGACCGCCGGGTCCTGCGCCTTCGTGGTTGCCATGACCTCGTCCTCACTCGTCGAGCCGTGGGCCGCGCGGATCCGGTCGCGCGGCGTCCTGACAATCACGAGATGCCGGCGACCTGGCCCCTGTGACAGCGCGGTCCTGTGACGTGCGCCACCGGCGTCCGCCGCCCAGGAATGTCACAGAGCGAGGGGAGGCGGCGTCTACTACATATGGCACGACCGAGGACGGACCGCATGGACGACGCCACGCAGGCGTTCATCGCTCACCGCACCCTGCTGTTCACCGTCGCCTACGAGATACTCGGCTCGGCCGCCGACACCGAGGACGTCCTCCAGGAGACCTGGCTCCGGTGGGTGGGCGTCGATCTCGGCATCGTGCGGGACCAGCGGGCCTACCTGGTCCGGATCGCCACCCGGCAGGCGCTGACCCGGCTGCGGGTGCTCGGCCGCCGCAAGGAGTCCTACGTCGGGCCGTGGCTGCCCGAGCCGCTGCTCACCGCGCCCGACGTGGCCGCCGACGTCGAACTGGCCGACAGCGTCTCGATGGCGATGATGCTGGTGCTGGAGACGCTGACACCGACCGAACGGGCGGTGTTCGTGCTGCGCGAGGTCTTCGACCTCGGATACGGCGAGATCGCCGAGGCCGTCGGCAAGAATCCGCCGGCGGTCCGCCAGATCGCCCACCGGGCACGGGAACGCGTCGCCGCGCGCCGGCCGCGCGACGCCGTCTCCCCGGACCAGACCCGGGCCGCGCTCCGGGCCTTCCAGCGGGCGGTCGAGACCGGCGACCTGACCGACCTGCTCGACACCCTCGCCCCGGACGTCGTCGCCCTGAGCGACCGCGGCGGCATCGACCACGCCCTGCTGCGCCCGATCGTGGGGGCCGGCAAGGTGGCCCGCCTGCTCGCCGCCGGCATCCAGTGGCTCCGCGCCGCGCCCTCGTTCGAGCCGGTCCAGGTCAACGGCTGGCCGGGCCTCATCATCCGGCTGGACGGAAAGATCGACACCGTGATGACGCTGCGGGTCGATGACGGCCTCGTCACCGGCTTCTACTTCGTCCGCAACCCCGAGAAACTGTCGCGGGTGCAACGGGAGACCGCGCTCTCCCGCTGAACGTCGACCGGCCGCCGTCCCGTCCGGCGCGCGCGCGTAGGGTTGCGGCGGTGTGGATTCCTGGGGACGACGAGATCCGGGCGTTGCATGAGCGGTACGCGCCCAGCGCGGAAGCGTTCGAGCTCGTCTGGACGCATTGCGTCATCGTGTGCGAGATCGCCGAGCAGATCATGGACGGCGGCGGGCTCGACCTCGACAAGGAACTCGTCCGGGCCGGGTGCCTGCTGCATGACATCGGCGTCCACCGGCTCTTTGACGCCAACGGGGAACTCGACCACAAGGGCTACATCCGGCATGGCGTGCTGGGGCACGAGTTGCTGCGTGATGAGGGCTTTCCCGAGGTGATCTGCCGGTTCTGTTCTCGGCACACCGGTGTGGGGCTGACACGGGAGGACGTCGAGCGGCAGCGGCTTCCGTTGCCCGCCGGCGACTACACGGCCGTGTCCGGTGAGGAGCGGCTGGTGATGTACGCGGACAAGTTTCACAGCAAGACGAATCCGCCGATGTTCGTGACGGCCGATTCCTATGCCGTCCGCGTGCGGCGGTTCGGCGACGGCAAGGTCGCGGCCTTCGAGGCGATGCGCGAGCGCTTCGGGGAGCCCGATCTCACGCCGCTCGCGACTGATTTCGGGCACACCGTCGCGTGACCCCGCAAGGGGGGTGACGCGGGCAGGGGGTAAGAGGCGGCAGGATGGAGGTGTGAGTCTTATTGATGAGCTTCCCTCTGGAAACGACGCCGATTCGCTGTTCGAGGCGTTCGAGCGGTGGGTGTCGGGCCGCGGGATCACGTTGTATCCCGCGCAGGAGGAGGCGCTCATCGAGGTCGTGTCGGGCGCGAACGTGATCCTGTCGACGCCGACCGGGTCGGGGAAGAGCCTGGTGGCGGCGGGTGCGCTGTTCGCGGGGCTCGGCAAGGACCAGGTCGGGTTCTACACGGCGCCGATCAAGGCGCTGGTGTCGGAGAAGTTCTTCGACCTGTGCGAGATGTTCGGCCGGGAGAACGTCGGCATGATGACCGGCGACGCGAGCGTGAACGCGGACGCGCCCATCGTGTGCTGCACCGCCGAGGTGCTGGCCAACATCGCGCTGCGGGACGGCGCCGACGCCGACATCGGCGTGGTGGTCATGGACGAGTTCCATTTCTACGCCGAGCCCGAACGCGGATGGGCGTGGCAGATTCCGCTGCTGGAGTTGCCGCAGGCGCAGTTCCTGCTGATGTCGGCGACGCTCGGCGACGTGGCGTTCTTCCAGAAGGACCTGACCCGGCGGACGGGACGGCAGACCGCGCTGGTGACGTCCGCGGAACGGCCCGTCCCGCTGATCTACGACTACCGGGTGACGCCGCTGCACGAGACGATCGAGGAGTTGCTGGCCGAGCGGAAGGCCCCGGTGTATCTGGTGCATTTCACGCAGGCGGCGGCGATCGAGCGGGCGCAGGCGCTGATGAGCGTCAACGTGTGCACCAAGGAGGAGAAGGCGCGGATCGCGGAGCTGATCGGCAACTTCCGGTTCACGACGAAGTTCGGGCGGAACCTGTCGCGGTTCGTCCGGCACGGGATCGGGGTGCACCACGCGGGGATGCTGCCCAAGTACCGGCGGCTGGTGGAGCGGCTCGCGCAGGCCGGGCTGCTGAAGGTCATCTGCGGGACCGACACCCTGGGCGTCGGCGTCAACGTGCCGATCAGGACCGTGGTGTTCACCGCGCTCAGCAAGTACGACGGGCACCGGGTGCGGCGGTTGCGCGCCAGGGAGTTCCACCAGATCGCCGGGCGGGCCGGGCGCGCCGGGTTCGACACGGTCGGGTTCGTCGTCGCGCAGGCGCCCGAGCATGTCGTGGAGAACCACAAAGCACTAGCCCGGGCCGGCGACGATCCGAAGAAGCGGCGGAAGGTGCAGCGCAAGAAGCCGCCCGAGGGGTTCGTCGGGTGGGACGAGGACGTCTTCAACAAGCTGCAGGACGCCGACCCGGAGATGCTCCGGTCCCGGTTCCAGGTCAGCCACGCGATGCTGCTGTCGGTGATCGCGCGTCCGGGCAACGCGTTCCAGGCGATGAAGCGGCTGCTGACCGACAACCACGAGGAGCCCGCGGCGCGGCGGCGGCACATCTCGCGGGCGATCGCGATCTACCGGTCGCTGCTGGCGGGCGGGGTCGTGGAGGTGCTGCCCGAGCCCGACGACAAGGGACGGTACGCGCGCATCACCGTCGACCTCCAGGAGGACTTCGCGCTCAACCAGGCGCTGTCGACGTTCGCGCTGGCGGCGTTCGAGGTGCTGGACCCGTCGTCGCCGTCGTACGCGCTGGACGTCCTGTCGGTCATCGAGGCGACCCTTGAGGACCCGCGGCAGATCATCGCGGCGCAGGTCAACAAGGCCAAGGGCGAGGCCGTCCAGGAGATGAAGGCGGAGGGGATCGAGTACGAGGAGCGGATGGAGCTGCTCCAGGACGTCGACCACCCGAAGCCGCTGGAGGACGAGCTCGGCGCCGCGTACGAGATCTACCGGGCCGGGCATCCGTGGGTCGGCGACCATCCGCTGCGCCCGAAGTCGGTCGTGCGCGACATGTTCGAGCGGGCGATGACGTTCACCGAGTACATCGGGTTCTACGAGCTCGCGCGGGGTGAGGGGCTCGTCCTTCGGTACCTGTCGGGGGCGTACAAGGCGTTGCAGCAGACCGTCCCCGAGTCGATCAAGACCGATGACCTGATCGACCTGATCGAGTGGCTGGGGGAGCTGGTGCGGCAGGTCGACTCCAGCCTGCTGGACGAGTGGGAGCAGCTCGCGAACCCGTCCGACGAGGGCCTGGACGAGCCGATCGAGGAGCGGGTCACGAAGGTGACGGCGAACGCGCGGGCGTTCCGGGTGCTGGTGCGCAACGCGATGTTCCGGCGGGTGGAGCTGGCGGCACTGGAGCGCTACGCCGAGCTCGGGGACCTCGACCCCGATTTCGGCGCCGGCGCCTGGCGGGACGCGATGGACGGCTACTTCGCCGAGCACGACGAGCTGTTCACCGGAGCCGACGCGCGCGGCCCGAAGCTGCTGCAGATCGAAGAGGTCCCGGAGGACGCGCTGTGGCGTGTCCGGCAGGTGTTCGACGATCCCGAGGGCCATCACGACTGGGGCGTCAGCGCCGAGGTGGACCTGGCGGGCTCCGACCAGGAGGGCGAGGCCGTCATCCGGGTGACCGGCGTCGACCGCATGTAACGCAGAAGGGAATTGGCATGGTGCAGGTCGCGGTGGGGCAGTTCGCGCCCGGTGTCGACAAGGGCGAGAACCTGGCGACGATCCGCGAACTCACGGGCGAGGCGGCCGGACGCGGCGCGGCGGTCGTCGTGTTCCCCGAGTTCGCCATGTTCACCGCGCCGAAGCTGGACGAGCGGTTCCTCGATTCGGCGGAGCCCCTGGACGGTCCGTTCGTCGCCGCTCTCGGCGAGCTCGCCGGGCGGCTCGGGGTGCATGTCGTCGCGGGCGTGAACGAGCGGCTCGACGAGCCGGACCGCATCTCCAACACGCTGCTCGCCGTCGGGCCGGGTGGTGATGTCGTCGCCGAATATCGGAAGACGCACCTGTACGACGCGTTCGGATACAAGGAGTCGGCGCTGGTCAGGGCCGGTGAGATCGGGGATCCGGAGACCTTCACCGTCGAGGGCGTGACGTTCGGCATGCAGACCTGCTACGACGTCCGGTTCCCGGAGGTGACGCGGCGGATCGTGGACGCGGGCGCCGACGTCCTCGCGCTGCCCGCCGACTGGGTGCCGGGGCCGCTGAAGGAGGACCACTGGCGGACGCTCGTCCGCGCCCGCGCGATCGAGAACACCATGTACGTGGCCGCCGCCGGGCAGTGCGCGCCGACCGGCGCCGGCAACAGCATGATCGTGGACCCGATGGGCGTGGTGGCGGCCGGTGTCGGGGAGGGCACCGGCGTCGCGTCCGCGGAGGTCTCGGCGGAGCGGGTCGCGGCCGTCCGGGAGACGAACCCGGCGCTCGGGCTGCGCCGGTTCGCCGTCATCCCGGACTCGGGAGAGTGAGCGGGGCCCGCGCTACGGGGCGGGTCGGTTTCCCCGGTTCGACGCCGGTCAGTCTTTCTGGGCCATGGACGTGGGGGTCGGTGTGTGCTCGCTTCCGGCCCGCAAGATCTGCCGGCGCTTGTCGCCCTTGAGTCGCCAGGAGTACCTGCCGGGCCGTCGCGCCTCGCGCACGAGCTCCTTCAGGGCGCCCTGGGTCCCGGCCTCCTTGATCTTCGCGGCGAGGTGGCCGCCGATGTAGAGCCCCTTCGCGGTGTCGTCCGTGGCGGCGACCTGTGCGGTGGCGGCGTGCCGGCCCAGGCTGATGCACATGCCGGCGAACGCCAGGCCCATGGGCGCGGGCGGCTCACCGGCGATCCGGTTGAGCATCGTGTCGGCGGCGTGCGCGCCGAGCCGCTCGGCGGCGTAGGCGCTCATCCGGTAAGGCAGGTCCGACGGTGCCGCGCAGTCCCCGGCCGCGACGATGCGCGCGTCGTCCACGCTGGTCAGCGTCTCGTCGGTGAGGAGGCGTCCGACCGCGTCGGTGCTGAGGCCGCTCCGTGCGGCCAGGTCGGGGACGCCGAATCCGACGGTCCAGATCGTCACCTCGCTGGGCAGTGTGCGGCCGTCGCTGAGCCGCACGGTGTCGCGCGTCACGGCCGTCACCTTCGTTCCGGCGCCGCCGAGCACGGTCACGCCGAGCTTGGTCAGCCGTTTGGCGACCGAGCGGCGGCCCCGCGGGTGCAGGTAGGGGCCGAGTACCCCGCCGCAGACCAGGGTGACCGAGCGCCCCAGCTCCGCCAGCTCGGCGGCGGTCTCGATGCCGGTCGGACCGGCTCCGACCACCGTCACCGGCGCCGTCGGGGGCGCGGAAACGAGGGCCTGTCGCAGCCGCCGCGCCTCCTCCAGCCGGTCGATCGGGTAGGCGAACTCGGCCGCACCGGGCACGCCGGGGGCCGTGCCGCCGCTACCCACGGCGTAGATCAGGTGGTCGT
>JBOHBY010000354.1:0-3695 GCA_050698635.1 Spirillospora sp. | reverse complement strand
GCTGGAGACCAGGACCGCGCTCGCCGCGCTGCTGGACCGGCTGCCCGGGCTGCGGCTCGACCCGTCCCGCCCGGCCCGGCCGCACGGCCTGGTGTTCCGCAAGCCGCCCCGGCTGGATGTCCGGTGGGACACCTGATCGGGACGCCCGATGTGGGAGCATTCCCCAATGATCGTGGAACGCCGGGTCGAGCTGCGCTTCGCGCAGGAAAGCCGTGACGCCGAGACGCACACCAACCTGTCCGCCGTCCGCCAGGACGGCCGCTGCCTGTGGGTCGCGGGCGACGAGACCGCCACCATCGAGCGGCTCACCGCCGCCCTGGACGGCGGCGGGCGCGTCACCGGCTACGAGGCGCAGGCCACGGTCGCGCTCGCCGACCTCGTCCCGCTGCCCGCCGGCCCCGGCGAGGAGGCCGACATCGAGGGGCTCGCGCGCTCCAACGGATGGCTGTGGGCGGTCGGCTCGCACAGCCTCAAGCGCAAGAAGATCAAGCCGGGGCAGAGCGACGCGAAGTCGCGCAAGCGCCTGGCCACGGTCGTCCGCGAGGACAACCGCTTCATCCTCGTGCGGATGCCGCTGGTCACCGGCGAGGACGGGCTGCCCGGCGTCGTCCGCGGGGACGGCGACCGCACCGCCGCCGTCCTCGGCCTCGACAGGGACTCCCTCACCGACCTGCTCGCCGGCGACCCGCATCTGGCGCCGTTCCTGGCCGTCCCGAGCAAGGACAACGGGATCGACATCGAGGGCATCGCCGCGCACGGCGACCGCCTCTACATCGGGCTGCGCGGGCCGGTGCTGCGCGGCTGGGCGGTGCTGGTGGAGATCCGTCCCGGCGACCACCCGCGCGACCCGCGGCGGCTGCGCGCGCTGCCGCTCGACGACGACGGCGACCTCTACCGCACCCACTTCCTCGACCTGCGCGGCCTCGGCATCCGCGACCTGTGCCCGCACGGCGACGACCTGCTCGTCCTCACCGGTCCCAGCATGGACCTGGACGGCCCCGTGCGGGTCGTGCGGTGGCGGAACGCGGTGAAGGCCGACGCCGCCGAGATCGTCACCGCCGACGAGCTGGAGGTGGTCGGCGACCTCCCCTACGGCGACGGCGACGACCACGCCGAGGGCATCGCGGTGCTGGACGAGGGCCCCGGCACCCGCGTGCTCGTCGTCTACGACAGCCCGTCGCCGGAGCGGCTCACGGCCCGCGGCGGCGTCCTCGCCGACGTGGTGACGCTCCCCGAATAAGCGTTCGCTTTCGCCGTCTGCGAGGATGGGCCGCATGACCGGCGGCGGCGGCGGGAGGGCGGGGCGAGCATGATCGAGTGGTCCGACGAAGACCTGATGATCCGGGACGCGGTGCGCGGCTGGATCGACGCGGAGCTGCGGCCGAACCTGGACGCGCTGGAGTCCGGCGACCTGCCCCCGTACGACCTGCTCCGCGGCCTCTACAAGACGTTCGGGATGGACGAGCTGGCCCGCTCGTCCTTCCGCGCCGAAGATCGCGGCGAGGAGCGGGGCGAGGAGCGGGGCGAGGAGCGGCCACGCGGCGCGAACGCGGCGATGACGATGATCCCGGTCATCGAGCTGTGCCGGGTCTCCCCCGGGCTGGTGACGGCGATGGGCGTCGGCCTCAGCCTCGCCGCCGGGACGGTCATGAAGCGCGGGACGCCCGAGCAGCGCGAGCGCTGGGCGCTGCCGCTGCTCACCATGGAGAAGGTCGGCGCCTGGGCGATCACCGAGCCGGACTCGGGGTCGGACGCGTTCGGCGGCATGCGCTCCACCGCGCGCAAGGTCGGCGACGAGTACGTCATCAACGGAAGCAAGACCTTCATCACCAACGGCCCCTACGCCGACACCATCGTCTTCTACTGCAAGCTCGACGATGGGAGCGATCCCCGGGACCGCGAGATCCTGACGTTCGTCCTCGACAAGGGCATGCCGGGCCTGGAGCAGAGCGGGCCGCTGCGCAAGATGGGGCTGCACTCCTCCCCCACCGGCGAGCTGTCCCTCACCGACGTCCGCGCGGGCGCCGACCGGCTCCTGGCCTCCGGCGCGGGCGGCGGCAAGGAGTCGGCGCGGCAGAACTTCGTCACCGAGCGCGCCGGCGTCGCCGCCATGTCCCTCGGCGTCATCGAGGAATGCCTGCGGCTGTCGGTCGAGTACGCCAAGACCCGCGAGCTGTGGGGCCAGCGGATCGGCGACTTCCAGCTCATCCAGCTGAAGCTGGCCAAGATGGAGGTCGCGCGGCTCAACGTCCAGAACCTGGTGTTCCGGCACGTCGAGATGCAGCGCGCCGGCCGTGCCCCGACCCTGGCCGAGGCGTCGGCGATGAAGCTGTACGCGGCGCAGGCCGCCGCCGAGGTCGCGCAGGAGGCCGTACAGCTGTTCGGCGGTAACGGCTACATGAGCGAGTACCGCGTCGAGCAGCTCGCCCGCGACGCGAAGTCGTTCCAGATCTACGCCGGGACCGACGAGATCCAGGTGACGCACATCGCCCGCGACCTGCTGTCCCGCTGACCCGGCCGTGCCGCGAACGGCCCCGGCGCGGCGCGAACCTTCGCGGCGGGGACGGCATCGAAACGGGGGAGGGCGGGTCAGCGCGCCCTTGTCACAGGGCCATTCTGGACAGCCGACGATGGGGACTGGATACTCACGCTATGGACGGTCAGCCCTCATTCCCGGTGAGAGCGTCCGACATGGAACGGGACCGGGCACTGCGCGTCCTCAGCGACCGCGTGGCCGAGGGCCGGATGTCGAACGAGACGTTCGAGCGCCGCGTCGACCAGGTGCTCCAGGCCCGCAGCCAGGCCGAACTCGCCGACATCGTCCATGACCTGCCGCCGGGCAACCGCGTGCTGAACCGGCTGACCGGCATCGTGTCGTCGGTGTCGCAGGTGACCGCGCGGATCGAGGCGGCCTGGCGGGCGCCGCGGCTGCCGCGGTTCATGCTGCCGCCGGGCGAGCTGAAGCGGATCGTCGTCGGGCGCGCGCCCGGCTGCCAGTTCATCCTCACCGACCTGACCGTGTCGCGGTTCCACGCCGAGATCTACCGCGCCGACGAGGGCTGGATGATCTCCGATCTCGGGTCGATGAACGGCACCCGGGTGAACGGGTGGCGGCTGACCGGCCCGGCGCGTGTGCGTCCCGGCGACGAGGTCGGCTTCGGCAACTCCAGCTTCATCGTCACCGCCCCCTGAGCACTCCCCTTCGACGGTCCGGGACCGGCCGCGGGTCTTGACGTGATCGTTAAGAGTCCTTACTTTCTCCTCCAAGTTAGGAAACCTTCTTAACGCGAGACCTTCTGCACGCGAAAGCTGCTTCGAGCGGAGGCGCCGCCGTGTCCACGCCCGTCCCCGGGACGCCCAGCCTGCTGCGGGCGATCAACGACCGCGCGGCGCTGGAGGCGCTGCTGGACCGGGGGCCGCTGACCCGGCCGCAGATCTCCGACCTCACCGGCATCTCCAAGCCGACCGCCTCGCAGCTGCTGGCCCGGCTTGAGGAGGCCGGGCTCGTCGTCCGGGACGGGATCAGGGAGGGGCTGCCCGGCCGCACCGCCGAGCTGTACCGGATCAACGGGTCGGCCGCGCACGTCGCGGGCGCCGACGTCACCCCGGCGCGGATCCAGGTCAGCGTCGCCGACCTCGCCGGGACGGTCGTCGGGGAGCACACGCTGCCGACGCCCGAGCGCACCGGCGTGGAC
>JBOHBY010000353.1:0-3910 GCA_050698635.1 Spirillospora sp. | reverse complement strand
CCGCGCTGGTGTCCTGGCAGGCGGGACGGATGACCGGCCTCATCCCGGACGGCGGACGCCGCGCGTCCACGATGGGCTTGGCGGCGCTGGTCGGCGCCCAGCTCGGCCAGACGCTCATCGCCCGCTGGCGCAGCCCGCTCGTCCTCGCCACCTGCGCCGTCTCCGGCGCGGCCCTGCTCGGGATCGTCGAGACGCCCGGCATCAGCCAGTTCTTCGGCTGCACCCCGCTCGGGCCCGGCGCCTGGACGGTCGTCACCGCGTCCGCCACCGCGGCGACTCTGGGGGCCGCCGTCGCCCCGCGCTTCCTGCCGTCTCCCGGACAGCACTGAGAATTCGCATTTTCGATTTCTCGTCCCGCGTCCCGGATTGAACGGTGAAAAACCCGCGCTTCCCAGGCGCCTGGGGGCCGAGTAGCTTTGAGGCGATACCGAGCGCTCCCCTCGGTTGCGCTGCCCCAACGACCCCCCGCTCTTGCGTTGACAGAGGCGCGCCAGCGATGCTCCCCGGTGCCCGTGGACGGTGAAAACCGCGCGTCACCACGGGGCGGCAGCCGAGGTCACTTATTGGTTCGGGGGTGACTTAGGAGAGAAGATGCCCCGTAAATCGCGCACGCTAGCTCCCGCCGCGGCCCTCGCCGTCGCCGCCGTGCTCGCGGTCCCCGTCTCCCACGCGGCGGCCGGTTCGCCGTCGCCGACGGCCGCCGACCCCGCCTTCGACTTCACCAAGCCCAACACCGCGGCGACCAACCTCACGGTCCCCTGGGGCCTGGCGTTCCTGCCCGACGGCAGCGCGCTGGTGTCCGAACGCAACAGCGCCCGCATCCTGCAGCTGAAGCCCGGCGCGCAGCCGGTCGAGGTGGCCAGGCTCTCCGGCGTGCAGCCGACCGGCGAGGGCGGCCTCCTCGGCATCGCCGTGTCGCCGACCTACGAGCAGGACGGGTACGTCTACGCCTACTACACCTCGGCGTCCGACAACCGGATCGTCCGGTTCAAGCTCGCGGCCTCGCCCCAGCAGGAAGTGCTCCTGTCCGGCATCCCGAAGAACTCCTTCCACGACGGCGGACGCATCGCCTTCGGCCCCGACGGGAAGCTCTACGCCGGCACCGGCGACGCCGGGAACAAGCCCAGCGCCCAGAACCCGAGCAGCCCCTCCGGGAAGATCCTCCGGATGAACCCGGACGGCACCGCCCCCGCCGACAACCCCACCCCGGGCTCGCGTGTCTACACCCTCGGGCACCGCAACGTGCAGGGCCTGGCCTGGGGCGGCGGCCAGATGTACAACGTCGAGCTCGGCGACAGGACGTGGGACGAGGTCAACCACATCGAGGCCGGCGACAACTACGGCTGGCCGAACCAGGAGGGCAAGGGCGGCGAGCCGACCTACCACGACCCCCTCGCCGTCTGGTCGACGAGTCAGGCGTCGCCCAGCGGCGGCGCCGTCGCGGGCGACACGATGTACGTCGCCGCGCTCGGCGGCCGCCGGCTGTGGACCGTCCCGCTGGACGGCAGGGGCGGGGCGTCCGGCCCGTCGGTGGCGGTGCTCCAGGGCACCTACGGACGGATCCGCACCGTCGCCTACGGCCCGGACGGATGGCTCTGGGTGATGACGAGCAACCGCGACGGCCGCGGCCAGCCGGCCGGGACCGACGACCGCATCCTCCGCTTCCCGAAGGTCGCCCGCTGACCGCCCGCTGACCGCCCGCTGACCGCCCGCTCGACCTGATCGCGACGATCGCCCGCCGTCCAGACGCGACGGCGGGCGATCCGCGCCTGGCGTGGGCGCGGGGTCAGTTGATGGAGGCGGCGCGGTGGCGGGCGAGCATCGTCAGCAGCGCGCCGGTGCTCAGCACGACCGAGCAGCGGTCGGCGGCGTAGGCGATGGCGGTGGCGTGGTGGTCGGCGGAGAAGTCGGCGGTCGCGTCCGCGGCGAAGAACGTCTCGATGTCGCGCATGAACGCCTCCGCCGCCGTCATCAGGCAGCCGATGTGGGCGTAGATCCCGGTGATGATGAGCTGGTCGCGGCCCAGGTCGGCGAGGGTCGTGGCGAGGGTCGTGCGCTGGAAGGCGCTGTAGCGCCACTTGGTGAGCTGGATGTCGCCGCCGCCGGGACGCAGCGGGTCGATGATCTGCGCGGCGCGCGGGTCGGCGGGCACGCCGTCGCCCCAGAAGTCCTGGAGGAGGCCGCGTTGCGCGAGCGACTGCGCGCCGGGCTGGGCGGTGTAGACGACGGGGATCCCGAGCGCGGCGCACCGCGACCGCAGGGCGGTGATGTTGGAGATGAGCTCGGGGATCGGCGAGACGTCGCGGGCGTAGGCGTCCACGAAGTAGTTCTGCATGTCGTGGATCAGCAGGACGGCCCGGTCCGGGTCCGCGGTCCAGCCGACCCGGTTGGCGGGCAGGGTGTCGGGCATCGGGTACGAGGTGATTCCGGGCAGGCCCATGGAGGTTCTCCTAGCGGGGTGAGGCGAGGCCGGCGGCCAGCGCGCGGCGCAGCTCGCGCTTGCTGATCTTGCCGACCCCGGTGACGGGGAACTCGCTGACGATCTCGACCCGGTCGGGGATCTTGAAGGCGGCCAGGCCGCGGTCGCGCAGGTAGGCCCGCAGCTCGGTGGCGGTGGGCGGGTCCCCGCGCGCGACGACGACGGCGCACGCGCGCTCGCCGAGGAACCGGTCGGGGACGGCGACGACGGCCGCGTCCCGCACCGCCGGGTGCGTGAGCAGGTGGTTCTCGACCTCCTCGACGGCGATCTTCTCGCCGCCGCGGTTGATCTGGTCCTTCTCACGGCCCTCGACGACGAGGTGCCCCGACGGCAGCCGGCTGACGATGTCGCCCGTCCGGTAGAAGCCGTCGGGGGTGAACGCGACGGTGTTGTGCCCGTCCGCCCGGTAGTAGCCGCGGATCGTGTACGGCCCGCGGGTGAGCAGTTCGCCCGGCTCGCCGGGGGGCACCTCGGCGCCGTCCGGGCCGACGACGCGGATCTCGTCGTCCGGCGAGATCGGCCGGCCCTGCGTCGTGAGGTGGAACTCCTCGGGCTCGGCGGCGCGGGTGTAGCAGACGAGCCCCTCGGCCATGCCGTACACCTGCTGGAGGTCGCAGCCGAGGGCGCCGCGCACGCGCGCGGCGGCGGCGTCGCTGAACCGGGCGCCGCCGACCTGGAGCGTCCGCAGGCTGGACAGGTCGTGGCGGGTCGTCTTCGCGGTCTCCATCCACAGCAGCGCGAGCGGCGGGACGAGCCCGGTGAGCGTGACCCCTTCCTCCTCGATCAGCGGGAACGCGACCGACGGGGACGGCTGCGGCGCCATGACGACGCGTCCGCCCGCGTGCAGGACGCCGAAGACGCCGGGGGAGCTCATCGGGAAGTTGTGCGCCGCCGGAAGCGCGGCCAGGTAGACGGTATCGGGCGTGAGGCCGCAGATCTCGGCGCTGGCGCGGACGCTGTAGAGGTAGTCGTCGTGCGTGCGCGGGATCATCTTCGGCGTCCCTGTGGTGCCGCCGGACAGCTGGAACAGCGCGACGTCGGCGGGGTCGGAGTCGGCGAACGCGGTCCGCGCGCTCTGGACGGTGTCGAGGGCCGTGAACTCCTGCGCGTCCCCGGCGACGAGCACGTGCCGTACGCCCGGCGCCTCCTTGCGGACCTGCCGGGCGAGGACGCGGTAGTCGAACCCGTCGTGTTCGTCCGGGATCACGTAGGCGACCGCGTCAGCGTGCCGCGCCAGATGGACGATCTCGCTCGACCGGTGCGCGGGGAGCGTGAACACCGGGATCGCGCCGAGCCGGAACAGCGCGAACGCCGTCTCCAGGAACTCGGTGATGTTCGGCAGCTGGACGATGACGCGGTCGCGGGGCCGCACGCCCAGCGCGGCCAGGCCCGCGGCGAGCCCGGACGCGCGCTCGTCGAGCTGCCGGTAGG
>JBOHBY010000352.1:0-4669 GCA_050698635.1 Spirillospora sp. | reverse complement strand
CCGCAGCCCGCGCGCCTCGGCGGCGGTGAGCGGGCCGCCCTCGACGCCGGTGACGTGCTCGGCGATCCAGCGGGCGACGGCGTCCGGGTGGCTGCGCGGCACCCAGTGCCCGGCCGCGACCGGCCGCAGCGACAGGTTCGGGACGCGCCCCGCCAGCCCGCCGACCAGGTGCGGCGACACGAACAGGTCCCTGGTCGGGACGATGACCTGCGTCGGCACGTCCGTCCGCCGCTCGCGCGGGCGCGACAGCCGCCGCCCCATGTTCGCCCGGTAGAGGCCGACCCCGGACGCGCCGTCGCGCCCCATCGTCCCGGCCGGATGGCCCTCGCGCGCCGCGACGCCCTCGCCCAGTTCCAGCGCCCGCGCGAACGGCCGGGACATCCCCGCGCGCCACACCAGCTCCGGCAGCAGCGGCGTCTGGAAGAAGCCGATGTACCAGGACCGGGCGGCCTGCCCCGCCGCCCGCCTCAGGTTCGACGGCGTCGGACGGGCCAGGGTGCGGCGCGTCCAGTGCGCGACGTGGTCCAGGCACGGCCCGGAGATCGAGGTGAAGGACGCGAACCGGTCCGGCATGGTGCACACCGCCTCCCACCCCTGGATCGAGCCCCAGTCATGCCCGACCAGATGCACGGGACGGCCGGGGACGGTGGCGTCCAACACGGCTCGCATGTCCGCCATCAGACGCTCGAACGCGTAGTGCCCGCGCCCGGACGGCCTCGACGACGCCCCCGCCCCGCGCACGTCGTACCGCACGACGTGGAACCGCTCGGCGAGCCGCCCGGCCACCTCGTCCCAGACGGCGTGCGTGTCCGGATACCCGTGGACGAGCAGCACGCTCGTCCGAGCCGGGTCGCCCTGCTCGTAGACGGCCAGATCGACCCCGTCCCCACGCACCCGCCGCCCTGCGACGGCGTTCATCGGAGGGCCTCCCGCTTTGCCCAGCGGTGCACGTGGGGGAGGTCGTCGTCGAGCCAGGAGGCGTCGTCCTCGGTCACCACGAGGATCTCCTCGAACTTGGCGCCGACGCCGCGGAACGCGATGTGCGGCTCCACCGCCCACAGGCCCGGCGTCGGCGGGTGCTGCGACCGCGCGGACCCGTTCCACAGCGGGGAGCGCCCCTCCAGGCGCTCCTTGACCAGCTCGCGGCCGATGGTCTGGAGGAACCGCACGCCGAACGGGAACCCGACGCGCTTGGGCAGGATCCCGCCGATGGTCCCGACCTGGTGGCCGATGACCCTGCCGGGATACTTGCGGTGCCGGTTCAGGTATCCCTGCCGGTCGATGAGCGCGTCCACCTCCGCGTAGATCGCGGCGAACGTCCGGCGCTCGCGGACGAGGTCGAGGATGAGCGTCCGGTAGGCGGCGAGGTCGGTGTCCAGCCGCTCCCAGATCCGGTTCTCGCCGAGGACGCCGCCGTACCCGATGTCGGCGGAGTAGCCGTCGCGCACCGGGGCCATGTCGAGGATGTAGGGCATGCCCTCCTCCAGCCGCGTCCCGCTGGGCAGGAACTGCGTCGGGACCTTGAAACCGCGGAACGCCGACCGGTCGCCGAACCAGGCGAACGGCGTGTGGAGCCAGTCGTCCACGCCGCGCTCGCGCAGCCACCGCCGCATCCGCCGGCACGCCTCCCGCTCGGTCACCCCCGGTGCGAGCGTGGCGGCGACCTCATCGGCGCACTCGTAGCACAGCCGCTGGACGTCACGGAATCGTTCGAGCTCCACCGCGTCGTGGACGCGGGCGAGCGCCACTTTATTGGACACAGAGTTAATAAATCGCCCGGACGGCCGCCCGGTCAAGGGGTACGGGGGAGTGAGGCTCACCACGGCCCGGTTGCTTTCGGGGCCGCTCAGAGGGCGATGCGTTCGGCTCCCGTGTAGACGTTCATGGTGTCGCCGCGCAGGAAGCCGACGAGGGTCATGCCCGCGTCCTCGGCCAGCTCCACCGCCAGCGACGACGGCGCCGACACGGCCGCCAGCACCGGGACACCGGCCGCCATCGCCTTCTGCGTCAGCTCGAACGACGCGCGCCCGCTGACCATCAGGACCGTTCCGGCGAGCGGCAGCCGCCCCTCGCGCAGCGCCCAGCCGATCACCTTGTCGACCGCGTTGTGCCGCCCGACGTCCTCGCGCAGCGCGAGCGGGCCGCCGTCCGCGCCGAACAGCCCGGCGGCGTGCAGGCCGCCCGTCCGGTCGAACACCCGCTGACCCTCCCGCAGCCGCCCCGGAAGCTCCGCCAGGACGGTCGGCGTGAGCCGCACCGGGTCATCGGCGACCTCGTAGGGCCGGTCGGCGCGCAGCGCCTCGATGCTCGACTTCCCGCACACCCCGCACGCGCTCGTCGTCGTGAACGCCCTGGTCATCGAGTCGTCCGGCGGAGGCACACCCGGCGCGAGCACCACGTCGAGGGTGTTCTGCTCCTCGGTGTCGGCGCAGTACCGCATCGTCGCCAGGTCGCCCGCGCCCGCGATGACGCCCTCGGCGGCGAGGAACCCGGCGACGAGGTCGAAGTCGTGCCCCGGCGTCCGCATCGTGATCGTCAGCGGCTTGCCCGCCACGCGGATCTCCAGCGGCTCCTCCACCGCGAGCGTGTCAGGCCTGCGCCCCCGCACCCCGGAGGTACTCAGCCGCAACACGGGCCTGCGCACGGTGATCCGCCCCATAACGGTCACGGTACCTGGGAAACCCGCAGGTGGCTCAGCCGGGTCGGGGCCGCGTCCTCAGGGCGTGCCGTCGTCGTCCGGGGCGTCCCGCCAGCCGCGGGTCACGTGCTCACCGGATAGATGGCGAACAGCCGAGGACAGTACCCCCTTCGCTCTATGAGGCTGGTGTCGAGCTGGCGAATCGGATTAAGGCTGAGGCGCAGATATTTGACCGAGGAAGCGCAACCGTTGAGCTCGTCAGGAAGCTCCGTGAGTGCGAGGCTCGACAGTCGCATTGGCGACCGGCTGTTCGGGGGCTTGGCTTGGGGGTTCGCGCGACGCGGCCACGCGGGCGAGGGCGTTGGCTGTAGGGGGGAGCGGAGGCGTACGGGAATCGAACCCGCCGTCCCGAGGGACTCGGGACCGTCGGCTTTGAAGGCCGGGGAGGCCACCAGGCGCTCACACGCCTCCACCGATGATCTTAGTCGGTGTACAGGTCGTCGAGGGTGGAGGCGTACTTGGTGTGGACGACGCGCCGTTTCAGCTTGAGGGTCGGGGTGAGCTCCTCGCTCTCGGCGGTCCACTCGGTGGGCAGGAGGCGCCACTTCTTGACCTGCTGGACGCGGGCGAGGCGGGCGTTGGCGTCCTCGACGGCCCTGGCGACCTCGTCCAGGACGAGCGGGTGCCCGGCCAGCGCGGCGAGGTCGGCGGTGTCGGCGCCGTGGGCGGCGGCCCAGACGGGGGCGACCTCGCCGTCGAGGGTGATGAGGGCGACGAGGTGGGGGCGGCCGTCGCCGTAGGCGAGGGCCTGGCCGATGAGCGGGTGCTCCTTGAGGTGGTTCTCGACGAGGGACGGGGCGATGTTCTCGCCCCCGGCGGTGATGATCAGTTCTTTCTTGCGGTCGACGACGGTGAGGAAGCCGTCGGCGTCCAGGCGGCCGATGTCGCCGGTGCGGATCCAGCCGTCGGGGTCGAGGAGGTCGGCGGTCGCGTCGGGGCGGTGCAGGTAGCCGGGTGTGCAGGTGGCGCCGCGGACGAGGATCTCGCCGTCGTCGGCGAGGCGCAGGTCGACGCCGTCGAGGGGGCGGCCGACGGTGCCGAGCTTGAAGGCGTCGGACAGGTTGGCGGTGATGGCGCCGGTCGTCTCGGTCATCCCGTACGCGTCGAAGATCTTCATGCCGAGCCCGGCGAAGAAGCGCGCGACCTCGATGGGCAGCGGGGCGGCGGCGCTGGACGCCTGGCGGACGCGGTCCAGCCCGAGCAGGGCGCGGATGGGGGTGAGGACGGCCGTGTCCGCCGCCTCGAACGCGGCCGCGATCTCGGGCGTGGTGGTGTTGCCGTGCTCCTGGCTCGCGACGTAGGCGCGGCCCGCGTCGAAGGCGGCCAGGACGGCCTGCCGTCTGGCGTCGTCCTGTTCGGCGGACAGCACGGCCTGGATGCCCGCCATGATCTTCTCCCAGACGCGGGGCACGCCGAAGAACGAGTGCGGGCGCACCTCGCCGAGGACGGCCGCGAGCTGGGTCGGGTCCGGGCAGAAGTGGACGTGGGCGGCGAGCCGGACGGGCATGTAGTAGCTGAGGACGCGGTCCGCGATGTGCGCGAACGGCAGGTAGGAGACGCCGGACGGGTGGTCGGGCAGGATCGACGTCCGCCGCACCATCTCCGACTCGTGCCGCACCATCGCGTGCGTGATCAGGACGCCCTTCGGGTCGCCGGTCGTCCCGGACGTGTACAGCAGCGTGACGGTGCCGTCCGGTTCGACGGCCTGCCAGCGGCGGTCGACGGCGCCCGGGTTGGCGGCCAGTTCGGCGCGGCCCAGCTCGGTGAGGGCGTCCCAGGTGAGGTAGCGGTCGTCGCCGGGCGGGCAGGCGGCGGCGTCCACGACGATGATCGTGCGGAGGGCGGGGAGGTCGTCGAGGACGGGCTGCCAGCGGGCGAGCTGGGCCGCGCCGTCGAGGACGGCGAACTTCGCGGCGCAGTGCCCGGCGACGAAGGCGACCTGGTCGGGGGTGAGCGTCGCGTACACGGTGG
>JBOHBY010000351.1:0-3392 GCA_050698635.1 Spirillospora sp. | reverse complement strand
GTACGTGCGGCTGACGAACTACGCCTCCGGCCTGTGCATGCCGGAGATCGCCACGCTCGCCGGGCTGGAGCGCCTGGACATGATGCTGAACGACTGCATGTACGGGATCATCTTCCGCGACATCAATCCCCGCCGGACGTTCATCGACCAGCGCTTCTCCCGGCAGATCCACGCCCGCGCCGGCATCGTCATCAACACCGGCGAGGACAACTACCTCACCACCGCCGACGCCGTCGACGCCGCGCACACCGTGATCGTCAGCCAGCTGCTCAACGAGCGGTTCGGGCACGAGGCAGGCCTGACCGACGCGCAGCTCGGCCTCGGCCACGCCTTCGAGATCGACCCGTCGATCCCCCAGTCGTTCCGGCTGGAGCTCGCGCACGCCCAGCTCGTCCGGGAGCTGTTCCCCGGCGCGCCGCTGAAGTACATGCCGCCGACCAAGCACATGACCGGCAACATCTTCGCCGGGTACCTGCTGGACGCGTTCTTCAACCTCGCCGGCGTCATGACCGGCCAGTCGATCATCCTGATCGGGATGATGACCGAGGGCATCCACACCCCCTGGCTGTCGGACCGGGACCTGGCGCTGGAGAACGTCCGCTACGTCCGCGACGCCTGCGGGGACCTCGCCGAGGACTTCATGCCCCGCCCGGACGGCATGCTCGTCCAGCGCGCCAAGCAGGTGCTGGCCGAGTCGGTCGACCTGCTCGGACGCGTCGCCGACGGCGGCCTCCTCGACGCCATCGCGGAGGGCACCTTCGGCGTCACCCGCCGCCCCGCCGACGGCGGCAAAGGCCTGGACGGCGTCGTCCCCCGCGCCGACGGCTACGTCAACCCCGCCATCGAGATCCTCGACACCGAGGACCCGCACGCCGCCGCCGGGACACCGGCAGACCAGGAGGTGCCCGCATGACCGTCGAAACCCCAGGAACCGGGACGGGGACGCAGGCGCCGGTCGAGCCGGCCGACACCCGGCAGGTGATCCGCCCCTACGGCGACACCACCGGCGACGGCCTGGTGCAGATGTCGTTCACGCTGCCCGTCCCCGCCGGAAAGCGCGCCGACGCCGCGGCCCTGCAGCTCGCCGGGAAGATGGGCCTGGACCCCGCCAGCGTCGTGCACGCCAAGCCGATGGGCCCCCACTTCACCTTCTTCATCGTGTACGGGAAGGTCGGGCACCTCATCGACTACGCGTCCATCCCCGTCCCGCAGGAGCGCGCGTATCCGCTGCTGACCTCCCAGGAGGTGAACTTGGCGATCCGCGGCGCCCTGAACCGGCGGCTGGTCGTCGTCGGCGCGTGCATCGGCACCGACGCGCACACCGTCGGCATCGACGCGATCCTGAACGTCAAGGGCTTCGCGGGCGAGAAGGGCCTGGAGTACTACCGCGAGATCCAGGTGGTGAACATGGGCGCGCAGGTGACCGTCGCCGAGCTGGTGGAGCGCGCCAAGGCCGAGAACGCCGACGCCGTCCTGGTCTCGCAGGTCGTCACCCAGCGCAACGCGCACCTGCACAACACCAAGCAGATGGCCGCCGCGTTCCACGCCGAGTACCCGACCGCCGTCGCCGGCGGGATGGGACGGCCGCTGCTGGTCGTCGGCGGGCCCCGCTTCGACACCGTCGGCGAGGCCGACCTCGGCGTCGACCGGATCTTCGGCAAGGGCACCACGCCCGCCGAGGTCGCCAGCTACCTCGTCCACGCCCTGCTGCCCGCCGAGACCCTGCCACATACCGATGACGAGGCCGATTCCGATCGGGAGGACGACGACCGGTGAGCGACCCGCGCGAGGGGACGTCCGTCACGCACCGCAGGTACGTCCCCTACTCCCACGCCCACTACGCCGGTGACCTGGTCGACGGCGCCTACGTGCTCGGCCTGTTCGGGGACGTGGCCACCGAGCTGTGCATCCGCACCGACGGCGACGAGGGGCTGTTCGCCTCCTACTCCGACGTCCAGTTCCGCGCGCCCGTCAAGGCCGGGGACGTCCTGGAGGCCACCGCCGTCCTCACCCGCGCGGGCACCCGCAGCCGCCTCATGGAGTTCGAGGCGCGCGTGGTGTGCCGGGGCCGTCCCGACCGGGACGAGTCGGCGGCGGAGGCGCTCGCGGAGCCGATCGTGGCGGTCACCGCGACCGGCACCGTCGTCGTCTCCGCCGCGCCATGATCGCTGTCGCGTACCGCCAATTCACCCGACGTCACGATCATGGGGTTGAGCTGGGAAAACACAGAGTCACCGCAGAACATGCGGCGGTTGACAAGGTGGCGGAAGCCGGTAGTTTTGCAGCAGTCCAGCACGGGACTCACCGATCGGCCGCCCGAGGCGCCGCCCGGCACCGCGCCACGACGGGACGGGGACCACGCGAGTGGTCGACGCCGTGCCCGCCCGAGCCAGCGCGGTGATCCACGGCCGCGCCCCGCCGGAGCCGCCCGATCGCGCGGGGGGTTGGACCCGGGAAGGGCCCGGACATCCGGTAGAAAACGGAGCCTCGTTCTCACCGCCTGTGGGACGACTCCGGCCCGACGGATGTCGCGGGCCCTCTTCCGTGCCCGCCCGCGCCCGCCCGCGCCCTCGCGCGTGCGCGGCCGTCGTGGTCGCCGTGGCCGCCGGAGCCCGGTAGCGTTCCCACAGGAGACCGAGTGAACGAGGTGGGACGTGGCCCAGGAGACCCTGCCGGACCGGTCCCCGGCCAAAGGCCCGGACGAGGGCCCCGGCGGTGAGCCGGGCGTCGAGACCGGTGGCCGGGAGTCCGGTGGCCGGGAGCGCGCGGGACGCCTGAGCCGCCTGCCCGGCCGGATCCGCGCCGGTGGCCGCGCAGGCTGGCCCCGCACCCTGCTGGCCGTCGCGTCCGGGCTGGTCATGTGGCTGGCGTTCCCGCCGATCGACCTCATGCCCGCCGCGCCCGTGGGCGTCGCGCTGTTCACCCTGGCGCTGCGGGGCCTGCCCGCCCGCACCGGGGCCTGGCTCGGGTTCGTCGGCGGCGCCGCGTTCTTCCTGCCCGTCCTGGAGGGGATCGCCGCGATCGGCCCGGACGGGTGGATCGTGCTCAGCCTCGTCCAGGCCCTGTACTTCCTGCCGCTCGGGGCGGGGATCTCCCTGGTCGCGCGGCTGCGGGGCTGGCCGGTGTGGACGGCCGCGCTGTGGGTCGGGGAGGAGATGCTCCGGGGGCACGTGCCGTTCGGCGGGTTCCCGTGGGCGCGGCTCGCGTTCAGCCAGACCGCCTCGCCCCTGACGCCCTACGCCTCCTACGGCGGCGCGCCCCTCGTCACCTTCCTCACCGCCCTGATCGGCGGGCTCCTCGCCTACGCCGCCGTCGCCGCCCACCGCGCCTATCGCGCCCGCTCCGCACAGCCGGACAGGCCGGACAGGCCGGACGGGCGGGACGGGTCGGAG
>JBOHBY010000350.1:0-5423 GCA_050698635.1 Spirillospora sp. | reverse complement strand
GTTCCAGGAACGCCTCCGGGACGCCCACGGGCAGCGGCGCGCCGAGCGCGTCGCGGAGCCGTCCGGCGTCCTCGATGGCGGCCCAGCGCTCCTCACCCGCGACCCTGACGCGGATCACGCGCCGCGTCGCCTCCAGCTCCGCCAGCCACCGCGACACCCGCACCAGCGCACCATCCGCCCCAGCGACGGTTCGCGCAGCGGCCTCCACATCGGCCGCAGGGACAGCTTGCTCGGCGGCCTCCGCATCCGCCGGGGGGACCGTTCGTTCGGCGGCCTCGTCCGTGGTGAGCGGGCCGAGGGCGCGGAGCAGGTCGGCGACGCCCTCCAGATCGCGGGCGCGGCGATCGTCGGCGAGGCGCTGGAGCTCGCGTTCGATCTCGGCGACCGCGTCCGGATCGAGCAGCTCGCGCAGATCGGCCTGGCCGAGCAGCTCGGCGAGGAGCGCGGAATCGAGCGCCAGCGCCTGGGCGCGGCGTTCCGCGAGGGGCGAATCGCCCTCGTACATGAACGCGCCGATGTAACGGAACAACAGTGAACGCGCGTAGGGCGACGGCTCGGGCGTCTCCACCTCGACCATGCGGACCTTGCGGCCCGCCATGTCGCGCATCAGTTGCACCAGGCCGGGGACGTCGAAAACGTCCTGAAGGCACTCGCGCATCGTCTCCAGCACGATCGGGAACGACGGGTACTTGCTGGCGACCGCCAGTAACTGCGCGGCCCGCTGACGCTGCTGCCAGAGCGGCATGCGCTTGTCAGGACGCCGCCGGGGGAGCAGCAGCGAACGCGCCGCGCACTCACGGAACCGGGCAGCGAAAAGCGCCGAACCGCCCAGCTCGTCCACGACGACGCGTTCGATGTCGTCGGCGTCGAAAACGGCCAGGTCGAGCCCCGGAGGCTCGTCCATGTCGGGGATGCGGATGACGATGCCGTCGTCGGCGTGCATGGCCTGCGCGTCGACTCCGTACCGTTCGCGCAGACGCCCCGCTATGGCGAGCGCCCACGGCGCGTGGACGCGCGCGCCCAGCGGCGAGTGGACGACCATGCGCCAGTCACCCAATTCGTCGCGGAACCGTTCGACGACCATCGTGCGGTCATCGGGAACGTGCCCGGTGGCCTCCCGCTGCTCGGTCACGTACGAGACGAGGTTGGCGGACGCCCAGCCGTCCAGCCCTGCGGCGGAGACGCGCTCGCGGGCGTCCTCCACCGGCAGACCGGCCAGCTCGCGGGTGAACGACCCCAGCGCCCGGCCCAGCTCGGCCGGACGCCCCAGCGTGTCGCCGTGCCAGAACGGCAGCTTGCCCGGCTGGCCCGGCGCGGGCGACACCAGCACACGGTCGGGTGTGATGTCCTCGATGCGCCACGAACTGGCACCGAGCACGAACACGTCGCCGACGCGCGACTCGTACACCATCTCCTCGTCCAGCTCACCCACCCGCGAAGCCTTTTCGCCGACGAGGAACACACCGAACAGGCCGCGGTCTGGGATCGTCCCGCCACTGGTCACCGCGAGACGTTGCGCGCCAGGACGTTCACGCAGAACGCCGGTTACGCGATCCCAGACAAGGCGCGGACGCAATTCGCCGAACTCGTCACTGGGATAACGCCCGGCGAGCATGTCAAGCGTCGCCTCAAGCGCCGAACGGGGGAGTGTCGCGTAGGGAGCGGCTCGTTTGACCATCGATTCCAGGTCGTCGACGGTCCATTCGTCCATGGAGACCATCGCGACGATCTGCTGCGCGAGGACGTCCAGGGGGTTGCGCGGGTAACGCAGCTCCTCGATCTCGCCGCCGCGCATGCGTTCCGCCACGACCGCCGTCTGCACGAGGTCGCCCCGGTACTTGGGGAAGATGACGCCCTTGGACACGGCACCGACCTGGTGGCCCGCACGCCCGACCCGCTGTAGCCCGTTGGCCACCGAAGGCGGCGACTCCACCTGGACGACCAGATCGACCGCACCCATGTCGATGCCCAGCTCCAGGCTGGACGTCGCCACGACCGCCGGAAGACGCCCTTCCTTCAGGGCGTTCTCGATCCCCGCCCGCTCCTCCTTGGAAACGGAACCATGGTGAGCACGGGCGATTTCCTGTGGCGCCCCTCTGGACGACCCCGCCTCCGCCATCATTTCCGCAGGAGAATGGTTCTCGGGCAGAGGGCCGCCTGCGGCGCGTTCGTAGGCGAGTTCGTTCAGCCGCCCGCAGAGCCTCTCGGCCAGCCGCCGCGAGTTGGCGAACACCAGCGTCGAACGGTGCGCCTCGATCAGGTCGAGCAGGCGGTCCTCGACATGCGGCCAGATGCTGCGCTGTCGCGGGTCGGCCCCGCCGGAGTCGTCGACGAACTGGCTCACCTCGCCCATGTCCTCCACGGGGACGACGATGTCGAGGTCGAAGACCTTGTCGGAACGCGGCTGGACGACCGCCGCGTTCCGTACCCCGCCCAGGAACGCCGCGACCTCGTCCGCCGGGCGGACGGTCGCCGACAGCCCGATCCGCTGCGCCGGCCGTTCGAGGAGCGCGTCGAGACGTTCGAGGGACAGCGCCAGGTGCGCGCCGCGCTTGGTGCCCGCGACGGCGTGCACCTCGTCCACGATGACCGTCTCGACCCCGCGCAGCGACTCGCGCGCCCGCGAGGTGAGGATCAGGAACAGCGACTCCGGCGTCGTGATCAGGATGTCGGGCGGCTTGACCGCCAGCCGCCGTCGCTCGTCGGCCGGGGTGTCGCCCGACCGCATCCCGACGCGGACACCGGGTTCGGGCAGGCCCAGCCGCCGCGCCGCGTGCCGGATGCCCGCCAGCGGGGCGCGCAGGTTGCGCTCCACGTCCACGGCGAGGGCCTTCAGCGGCGACACGTACAGGACGCGGCAGCGCCGCAGCGGGTCCTCGTCCGCGGGCGCCGTGGCGAGCCGGTCGAGGGACCACAGGAACGCCGCCAGGGTCTTGCCGGACCCGGTCGGCGCCACGACCAGCGTGTTGCCGCCGCTCGAAATCGACTCCCACGCGCCGGCCTGGGCGGGCGTGGGCGCGGCGAAGGCCCCGCAGAACCAGTCGCGGGTCGCCGGGGAGAAGCGTTCGAGCACGTCACCGCCCATGCGGCCCATCATGCCTCGCGGGTCCGACAATTGAGCCGCCGGTGCCGTGAGTTCGTCGGATAGCGTGGACGGGTGCGGCTCACAGTCTTCTGGGATCGGATGAACCAGCAGTTCGGCGAGACCTACGCCGAGAGCGTGGCGAAGGACTACGTCATGGCCGAACTTGACGGCCGCACCATCGAACAGGCTCTCGCCGACGGCGAACCCGCCAAGAAGATCTGGCAGGCCGTCGTAGCCACCTTCAACGTCCCCTCAACACTGCACTAGACGCACCGCGCCAGGCGTGCCCGAACGATCAATCGGGAACGGGCAGATGCGCGTAAAGGTCCATAGCGTCCACCGACGAAGGCAGATCGCTGACCTGTCCGTCGCCGACCTCCACGACACGCCACGCGCCGTCCGTCCGCAGGGCGAGATCGGTCGTGATGAACCGGCAGCCCAGGGCGCGCACTGCCGGAGCGACCGCGTCCAAGACGGGATCGGTTTCCACACCCGGACTATCAGGGTGCGGCCCCACCAGGGCGGGCTCGCCGTCCACCCACCACACACGCGCCTCACCCCCGCCGTCGTAATCCTCGAACTCGCGCACGACGAGACCACCCGCCAGGTGGTCGTCCCGCAGCGCGACCATCTTGGACGCGACGTTATGGAGCTGCGCGAGATTCTTCACGTCGGGAACGAAACACGCCTCCTCCCATTCGTGCTTGCACGACTTCACGTAGTCCTTGACGATGCCGGGCCCGGCCTTCAACGGCTTGACGAGGTCCCCCAGCTCGCTCAGATCGCCAGGATCCTGACCGGTGCCGAGGGGCCGCCACACACTGTGCGGGGTCAGCCCGGCGAACGTGTCGTGCCAGCCCGGCAGTTCATGCGCCCGCTGGTAGTCGTCCGGATGGGTGAGCAGCATCGTCCCCCGCTGCCTCAGCATCGCGAACACCGCGGCGTACTCGCCGCCCGTGAGCATCCAGCCGCGATACCAGACCGGACCCAGATCGGACGGCACCGCGCGCACCGCGTCGTCCACATCGCCGCGCCGCAGGGCGTCATGGTCGATCAGGGCGATCTCGCCGTAGTGGTCCCGGACGGCCGCGGCCTCACGGGAGAAATGGGGGTCAACGCGCCGAGGGTGGAGCGGATCGACGCAGAAGAGAACGGTCAGCGTCATGATTGGAACCCTCCGTGGACGGCGCCAGCGTACGTGGTCCGAACCATGGAGCGCACGGAGATTCCGCCCGAATCGGCGTAACGGACGATGATCGAA
Source organism: Spirillospora sp. (assembly GCA_050698635.1). Lineage (GTDB taxonomy): Bacteria > Actinomycetota > Actinomycetes > Streptosporangiales > Streptosporangiaceae > Spirillospora. Next base: position 1,077 of record JBOHBY010000350.1, on the reverse strand, counting down.
CTAATGTTCGGTAAGGTGGGGCGGGCACGCGGCGTCATCCACAATTCCACCGGAGTCTCGAAAGTGTCGGAGGCCCGCCGTAACGTCGCCGTCGACAACGCAAGCAGCGGCCGAGAGCCGACAGTCACGACGAGAAGGACATCTCACATGGCAGCGAACGACCGGGAGAAGGCTCTCGAGACCGCACTCGCCCAGATCGAGCGGCAGTTCGGCAAGGGCTCGGTCATGCGGATGGGCGAGGAGGCGCGGGCGCCCGTCGAAGTGATCCCCACCGGTGCGATCTCCCTCGACATCGCGCTCGGCATCGGCGGCCTGCCCCGCGGCCGGGTCGTCGAGGTGTACGGCCCCGAAGGCTCCGGCAAGACCTCCATCGCGCTCCACTCCGTGGCCAGCGTCCAGAAGAAGGGCGGCATCGCCGCGTTCGTCGACGCCGAGCACTCGCTCGACCCCGAGTACGCCGCCAAGCTCGGCGTCGACATCGACGCCCTGCTGGTCTCCCAGCCCGACACCGGCGAGCAGGCCCTGGAGATCACCGACATGCTGATCCGCTCCGGCGCGATCGACATCGTCGTCATCGACTCCGTCGCCGCGCTCGTGCCCCGCGCCGAGATCGAGGGCGAGATGGGCGACAGCCACGTCGGCCTCCAGGCCCGCCTCATGTCGCAGGCCCTGCGCAAGCTCACCGGCGCGATCAACCAGACCAGGACGACCGTCATCTTCATCAACCAGCTCCGCGAGAAGGTCGGCGTCATGTTCGGCTCCCCGGAGACCACCACGGGCGGCCGCGCGCTGAAGTTCTACGCCTCCGTCCGGCTCGACATCCGCCGCATCGAGACCCTCAAGGACGGCACCGAGGCCGTCGGCAACCGCGTCCGCGTCAAGGTCGTCAAGAACAAGATGGCCCCGCCGTTCCGCGTCGCCGACTTCGACCTGCTCTACGGCCAGGGCATCAGCCGCGAGGGCGGCCTGATCGACCTCGGCGTGGAGCACGGCTTCGTCCGCAAGTCCGGCGCCTGGTACACCTACGACGGCGACCAGCTCGGCCAGGGCAAGGAGAACGCCCGCAACTTCCTCAAG
>JBOHBY010000349.1:0-2694 GCA_050698635.1 Spirillospora sp. | reverse complement strand
ACGGCGGCCTCGGAGTAGAACGCGCCGCCGCGCTCGGCCAGCCGGGCGGGCTTGGTGTCCAGGGACGGGTCGGCGTACTCGGCGAGCAGGTCGCGTTCGAGCGCCGCGACCGTCTCGGCCCGCGACGGCGCGCCCCGCAGCTCCTCGACGACGCGGTCATGCTCGTAGAAGTAGCGCAGGTAGTACGACGGGACGGCCCCGAGCCCTCGCAGGAACGGCGCGGGCAGCCCGGAGATCTCGGCGAGCCCGCCGGAGTGGTCTTCGAGGAGGCGCTGCAGGACGTCCTGGCCGTCCAGCAGCACCGACCGCACCCAGGTGAGGTGGTTGAGCCCGGCGTGGCCGAGGCTGACCCGGTCGGGCGGGACGTCCAGTAGCGCCGCCGCGCGCCGCTGGAACCCGATCGCGACGTTGCACAGCCCGACCGTCCGGTGGCCCGCGTCCAGCAGCGCGCGGGTGACGATCCCGACCGGGTTGGTGAAGTCGATGATCCACGCGCTGGGGGCGAGCTCGGCGACGCGGGCGGCGACGTCCAGGACGACCGGGACGGTCCGCAGCGCCTTCGCGAGCCCGCCCGCGCCGGTCGTCTCCTGCCCGACGCAGCCGCATTCCAGGGGGAGCGTCTCGTCGACGTGCCGGGCGGCCTGCCCGCCGACGCGCAACTGGAGCAGCACGACCGTCGCGTCCGCGACCGCCTTGTCGAGGTCGCCGGTGGTGGTCACCGTCGCGGGATGCCCGGCGCGCGCCAGCATCCGCGCGGCGAGGCCGCCGACGAGTTCCAGACGCCCGGCGTCGGGGTCGTGCAGCACCAGTTCCGACACCGGCAGCGCGGCGTGCGCCCGCGCGATCCCGTCGACGAGTTCCGGGGTGTAGGTGGACCCACCCCCGATGACTGTCAGCTTCAACCCTTCACTCCCGTCAAGGTCACACCCTGGATGAACACCCGCTGGGCGAGGAAGAACACGACCAGCACCGGCAGGATCGTCAGCAGCGTCGCCGCCATCGTCAGGTTCCACTCGACCTCGTGCGCCGCGCGGAACGTGGCGACGCCGATCGCGAGCGTCCAGTGGTCGGGGTCGGCGTAGACGAGCGGCCGGAAGTAGTCGTTCCAGCAGTAGAAGAACTGGAACAGCGCGACGGCCGCGAGCGCCGGCTTGGCCATCGGCAGGATCACCCGCAGCATCGTGCGGAACTCGCCGCAGCCGTCCACGCGGGCGGCGTCGGCGTACTCGCGGGGGATCGTCACCAGGAACTGGCGCAGCAGGAAGATCGAGAACGCGTCCCCGAACAGCTGCGGGATGATCAGCGGCCACAGCGTGCCGGTCAGCTCGAACCGGGACCACACGATGTACAGCGGCACCATCGTGACCTGCGGCGGCAGCATCATCGACGAGATCACCACGACCAGCGCGGCATTGCGCCCCCGGAACCGGAACCGGGCCAGCGCGTACGCCACCGGGACGCTCGACACCAGCATGAACACCGTCGACAGGCCCGCGTAGACCGTGCTGTTGATCGTCCAGCGGACCATGTCGCCGCTGAACACCTCGACGAAGTTGCCGAACTGCCAGTCGCGCGGCCACAGGTCGTCGCTCAGCGCCTGCCGGTCGCTCATCACGGCGGTCAGCGCGATGAACAGCAGCGGCGCCAGGAACATCAGCGCGACCGCGACGGCGGTGGCGTGCACCGCGACCCACAGCAGCACCCGCCGCCCCCTGCTCCCGCGCCTCATGACGCCCTGCCTTTCTGGGGGGCGACCCCCAGCCCCCCGGAGCCGGAGGCCGGAAGATCCTCGCTTCGCTCCGGTCATCCGGCCTCCTCCCCGGCGAAAGCCTTGAACTGGCGGAGCAGGAACAGCGTGAACACCATCGCCGTGCCGAACATCAGCAGCGCCAGGACGCACGCGTAGCCCATGTTGAACTGACGGAACCCCTGGTCGTAGAGCCATTGGGGGAAGGTCAGCGTGGAGTCGCCCGGATATCCGGGCGTGTACTGGGTGCCGGGCAGGTCCGCGCGCCCGGACGCGACCTTCCCCGCCACCATCGCCTGCGTGAAGTACTGCAACGTCTCGATCACGCCGGTCACGGCGCAGAACGCCAGCACGGGCGAGACGGTCGGCAGCGTGATGTGCCGGAACCGCGACCAGGCCCCGGCGCCGTCGATCGCGGCGGCCTCGTACAGCGAGCGCGGCACGTTCAGCAGCGCCGCCAGCATGATGATCATGACGTCGCCGACCGCCCAGAGGCCGAGCAGGGTCAGGCCCGGCTTGGCCCAGCCCGCCTCGTTGAAGAAGTCGGGCAGCGACACGCCGAGCCTGTCGGTGATCGTCGGGAACGGGCCGGTGCCGGGGTTCATCAGGAACACGAACGCGACCGTCGCCGACACCGGCGGGACGAGATAGGGCATGTAGAAGATCGACCGCAGCACGCCCCCGCCCGTCCTGATCTTGGTGAGGAGCTGCGCGACGCCCAGGCCGAACAGCACCCGCAGCGGGACGAGCACCGCCACCAGCCACAGCGTGTTCCGCATCGCCGTCCACGCCTGCTCGTCGTGCAGCAGGTAGGAGTAGTTGTCCCAGCCGACGTACTCCAGCGTGAACAGGTTGTAGCGGGTGAACGAGAAGTACACGGTGGCGGCCAGCGGGTAGGCGAAGAACAGCGCGAACCCGACCAGCCACGGCGACAGGAACGCCAGCAC
>JBOHBY010000348.1:0-2657 GCA_050698635.1 Spirillospora sp. | reverse complement strand
CATCCTCATCCTGGACGAGCCCACCGCGTCCCTGGGCGGCACCGACGCGCTGCGCATCCACCGGCTGGTGCGCACCCTGCGCTCCCGCGGCACCGGCGTCGTCTACATCTCGCACGACCTGGACGAGGTCCTCGACCTCGCCGACCGGATCACGGTGCTGCGCGACGGCCGCCGGGCCGTCACCGTACCGGCCGCCGACGCCGACCTGCCCGCGCTGATCAAGGCCATGGCAGGCGACCGCCTCGACCACACGCCCGGCACGCGTGCCGCCGAACGCGTCAGGGTCGTCGGCGAGACGGTGCTGGAGCTCAGGGGCCTGACCGCGGGACGGCTGCGCGGGTTCGACCTGGAGGTCCGCGCCGGGCAGGTCACCGCGGTGCTCGGCCCGGCGGGCGACGGTCAGTCCGAGCTGTTCCCGCTGCTCAGCGGGCTTCGCCCGGCGGAGTCGGGACGCGTGCTGATCGGCGGCCGTGACGTGCCGTCCGGCGACCCGAACGCGGCGCTCGCGGCGGGGCTGCGGTGCGTCACCGGCGACCGGCTCGGCCACGGCCTCGTCCCCGGGCTGAGCGTGGACGAGAACCTCGACCTGGTTCGCCGCGGGCTCCGGCGCCCGTGGCTGGTGCGGTGGAGCCGGATCCGTGAGCACGGGCGCGCCGCCCGCGAACGTTTCGGCGTCACCGCGCTCCACGCGGACCCGCCCGTCGCCGCGCTGTCCGGTGGTAACCAGCAGAAGGTGCTGCTCGCCGCATGGCTCGGCACCGGCGCGTCCGCGTGCCTGCTGGAGGAGCCGACCGGCGGCATCGATGTGGCGGCCAAGGCCGACATTCACCGGATCGTCGGCGAGCTGTCCGCACGCGGCGCGGCGGTGCTGGTCGCGTCCGGTGACGTCGACGAGGTCGTGGGGCTCGCCGACCGGGTCGTGGTCGTCAGGTCCGGCCGGACGGTCGCCGACCGCCCGATCGACCAGATCACCCGCGACGACCTGGTCTCGCTGACCGCGGGGGGACGGACGCCGTGAGCATCACCGTCCGCCGCGCCCCCGTGACCCTCCCGGCCGGGCTGACCCGGCAGCTGGGGCTGCTGGCCGTCCTGCTGGCCGTCGGCCTGATCACCGCGCTGAACAGCTCCGCGTTCCTGACCGGGGAGAACCTGCTGAACGTCGCGCGGCAGGTCGCCGTCACGGCCGTCCTCGCCGCCGGGCTGACGCTGCTCATGACGGCGGGCGGGATCGACTTCTCGCTCGGCTCCAACGCGGCGGTGACCGGCGGTGTCGTCGCCCGGCTGATCGACTCGGGCGCCGGCGGGTGGCCGGCCGCGCTCGCGGGCCTGGCGGTCGGCGCGGGAATCGGGTTCGGCAACGGCGCCGTCGTGACGGTCTTCCGCGTCGCGCCGTTCGTCGCGACGCTCGCGACGTCGACCGTCCTCGGCGGCGCGGCGCTGCTGATCATCGACGGGCGGAGCGTCTCGATCGGCGACCATCTCGTGGAGCTCGGCTTCGGCGAGCTGCTGGGCGTGCTGCCCGCGCCGGTCGCCGTCGCCGCGCTGGTGTGCGTGGCGGCCGGGCTGATCATGCGCTGGACGGCGTTCGGCCGCAACGCCCTCGCCATCGGCGGCAACGAGGACGCGGCGCGCCTCGCGGGCATCCCGGTCGCGCGCACCAAGCTGCTGCTCTACACCCTCGCCGGGCTGCTCGCCGGGCTCGGCGGCGTCCTGCTGGTGGCCCGGCTCGGCGCGGCGAGCCCCGGCACCGGCGGGCTCCAGCTCGAACTGACCGTGGTCGCCGCCGTCGTCATCGGCGGGACCGCGCTGCACGGCGGCAGCGGCACCGTCGCCGGGACCGTCCTCGGCGTGCTGCTGCTCGGCGTCGTCGCCAACTCGCTCAACCTCCTCCAGGTGGACGCGCACTACCAGGACGTCGCGGTCGGCGGCGTCCTGCTGGTCGCGGCCGTCACCAACCATCTGCGCGGCCGTCCGCGCTGAAAGGTCCCCTCATGGTCGAATCCCCTCGCGGACGTCTCCGGTCGGCGCGTCCCGGTGCGGCGCTCGCCGTCTCCCTAGGGTTAGCCGCCTCGCTCGGGCTCGGCGCCGCCGGCTGCTCGGTGGACGACGGCGAGAAGGGGAAGGCCGCCGTCCCGTCCGGCGAGAAGATCACGATCGGGTTCGTCAACGGGAGCAGCGTCCAGTTTCACACCTGCCTGCAGAAGGCGCTCCAGGCGCGGGCGGCCGCGAAGGGCGTCGAGGTCGTGACGGCGAACTCGGCGATGGACCCGGGCAAGGAGCTGTCGAACATCGACGACATGATCGTCAAGAAGGTCGACGTCATCGTCGTGCAGACCGTGAACATCGACGCGCTCCAGGGCGGTGTCGGCCGCGCCGGCCGGGCCGGTGTCCCGATCTTCCTCACCGGGGTCGCCTCCGGCATCGACCGGTCGAAGATCCTCGGCGCGGTCGTCGCCGACGTCGAGCAGGTCGGGCGCTCGCTCGGCACTTGGCTGGCCAAGGACAGCGGCGGACGTCCCGCCGAGGTCGCGGTCATCGGGGGCGCGCCCGGCGCCGCCGCCGACCTGATGACCGGCGCGTTCGAAAAGAGCATGGGGCCGAAGGCCGAGATCGTGTTCGATCAGCCCGCGTTCTGGCAGCGGGCCAAGGCGCAGGAC
>JBOHBY010000347.1:0-22561 GCA_050698635.1 Spirillospora sp. | reverse complement strand
GTCCGGCGGAGCGCGCGGGCACCGCCCGCCGTCGCCGACCAGACGGCCTCGGCGGGCGTCATGTGCATGTCGCGGACGGCGACGGCGACGCAGAACGCCATGCTGGAGCTGTAGCAGGAGCCCGGGTTGCAGTCGCAGGCGAGGGCGACGGTCGCGCCCGCGTCCAGGAGGCGGCGGGCGTCCGGGTAGGGCTGGCGGGTGGAGAACTCGACGCCCGGCAGGAGCGTCGCGACCGTCCGGGACGACGCGAGCGCGTCCACGTCGGCGTCGCTGAGGAACGTGCAGTGGTCGGCGGACGCGGCGTCCACCTCGACGGCGACCTGCACGCCCGGCCCCTCGGTCAGCTGGTTCGCGTGGACGCGTGCGCTGAGACCGGCCGCGATGCCCGCCTTGAGCACCTCGCGGGCCTGGTCGGCGTCGAACGCGCCCCGCTCGCAGAAGACGTCCACCCAGCGGGCGTGGGGGGCGCAGGCGGCGAGCATGTCCGTGGCGGCGAGGCGCGCGTAACCGGCGGTGTCGCCCTCGAATTCGGCGGGCACGAAATGCGCGCCGAGGTAGGTGACCTCGTCGGCGAACTCCGCCGCGATGCGGACGGCCCGCTCCTCCTGCTCGACCGTCAGCCCGTAACCCGACTTGCATTCGACGGTCGTCGTGCCCTGGCGCGCCATTTCGCCGATGAGGCGGCGGACGTTAGCGCGGAGTTCGTCGTCGGACGCCTCACGGGTGCGTGCGACGGTCGTCCGGATGCCGCCGCCGTCGTACTTCTGGCCGCTCATCCGGGCGGCGAACTCCTCGGCGCGCTCACCGGCGAAGACGAGGTGGGCGTGGGAATCGACGAAGCCGGGGAGGACGGCCCGTCCGGCGGCGTCGAACGACGCGTCGGCGGCGGGGGCGTCCTGGGCCGGGCCCGTCCAGGCGACCCTGCCGTCCTCGATCACCAGCGCGGCGACGCGGACGATGCCGAGGCCACCGCCCACGGCGGGGTCGTTGGTGACCAGTTCCCCGATGTTCGTGATGACTGTGCTGCTCACCCCGGCAACGATGTCATGTGGCACTGGCGTCACTCCTGGTCGGGTGCGGTAACGGCGGTAACGGAGCCGATGGCTTCGGCCAGGGCGCCGGGGACGTCGTCGATCAGCAGGTGCCGCCCGTCACGCACGATCTGCCGCCCGGACACGACCACGTGCCGGACGTCGGCGGCCGTAGCGGCGAACACGGCCGCCTCAGCCGCATGACCCCCGCCCGCCCCAGCCGTGCGGACGGAGTCGAGCGCGACGCTGACGAGATCCGCGTACGCGCCCGGTTCGAGCCGTCCCGCCTCCGGCCAGCCAAGCCCGGCGTGACCGTTGGACGTGGCGGCGGCGAGCAGTTCGCCCGCCGTCCAGTGGCCCCGGACGCGGGTGCGCAGGCGCTCGTCCAGCTCGACCGCGCGGGCCTCCTCGAACAGGTCGATGACGGCGTGCTGGTCGGAGCCGAGGCTGATCGGCGAACCGGCGTCCGCCAGGTCGCGGGCCTGGCCGATGCCGTCGGCGAGGTCCCGTTCGGTGGTCGGGCACATGCACACGCCGGTCGCGGTCGTCCCGAGGAGGCCGATGTCGTCCTCGGTGAGGTGCGTCGCGTGGACGGCCGTCGTCAGCGCGCCCAGCGCCCCCGACTCGGCGAGCACGCGCGTCGGGGTCATGTCGTAGGCGTCGAGGCACTCCCCGTTCTCGGCGGGCTGCTCCGACAGGTGGACGTGCAGCGGCGCGCCGCGCTCCTTCGCCCACGACGCGACGACCCCGAGCTGCTCGCGCGGCACCGCCCGCACGGAATGGATCGCGGCGCCGACACGGGCGTGCGGCCGCTTCTCCTCGTACAAGGGGCCGACGCGGCGCGCCCAGTCTCCGGCGGTGCCGTCGCCGAAGCGGAGCTGCTGTCCCTTGAGCGGTTGGCCGATGCCGCCCGCGAGGTAGCAGGTGTCCAGGAGCGTGATGCGGATGCCCGCGTCGGCCGCGGCGGCGATCAGCGCCTCGCCCATCGCGTTCGGCTCGTCGTAGCGGGCGCCGCCCGGACGATGGTGCACGTAGTGGAACTCGCCGACGCAGCTGATCCCGGCGAGGGCCATCTCCGCGTACACGGCGGTGGCGAGCGCGCGGTAGGACTCGGGGTCGAGCCGGTCGGCGGCCTTGTACATCTGGTCGCGCCACGTCCAGAACGTCCCGGAGTGGGCCTGGACGCGGGAGCGCAGCGCACGGTGGAACGCGTGCGAGTGCGCGTTGGCCAGGCCCGGCAGCGTCAGTCCTGGCAGGCGCTCGGCCCGCTCCGGCGCGGGGACGCCGGGCGCGATGCGCGTGATCCGCTCGCCGTCGGCCTCGATGAGCACGTCGGCCGCCACGCGGTCCCCGAGCCAGGCGAGCTGGGCATGCCATTGCATAGGGAATTCCTTATCCGCAGGCCAGGTCGTCGAGCACCGAGGTGAGAGCCTCGACTCCGGCCAGGCAGTCGGCCGGTTCGGCGGACTCGGCGGGCGCGTGCGAGACACCACTCGGGTTCCGGACGAACAGCATCGCCGTCGGCACCCGCGCCGACAGCACGCCCGCGTCGTGCCCCGCGCCCGTCGGCAGGACGGGCACACCGCCGAGCGTCGCGCCGATCCGGTCGCGCAGCGCGTGGTCGAAGTCGACGATCTCCGAGTAGGACTCCTCGGCGAGGTCGACGCTCACCCGATGCGGGCGCGCGGCGACCCGGGCCGCCTCGTCGATCTCCGCGACCGTCTTCCGGACGGCGTCGTCCGCTGGTCCCCGCGCGTCGAGCCAGCCGGTCACCGACGACGCGATCGCGTTCACCCCGCCCGGCACGACCCGGACCTTCCCGACGGTCGCGACGGTGCCGTTGCGTTCGGCGGCGTCCCGCGCCGCGATGACCATGGAGGCGAACGGCAGCATGGGGTCGCGCCTGTCGGGAAGGTGGGTGGTCCCGGCGTGGTTGCCCTCGCCGGTGAAGTCGAACCGCCACCGCCCGTGCGGGACGATCGCGCTCGCGACCCCGACCGGCACCTCCAGCGCCCGCCCCTGCTCGACGTGCAGTTCGACGAGGCAGCCGACCCGTCCGAGAAGGTCGTCGTCGGGGCCGATCGCCTCGGGGTCGAACCCGGCGTTGTGCATGACCTCGGCGAACGTGTGACCGTCGGCGTCGGTGAGCCCGCGAGCCCGCGCCGGGTCGATCGTCCCGGACAGCAGCCGCGATCCGAGGCACGCCACCCCGAACCGGGCGCCCTCCTCCTCGGCGAACGCCGCGATCCCGATCGGCCGCCGCGGCTCGGCGCCCCGCTCGCGGAGCAGGTCGACGGCGGCGAACGCGGACACGATGCCGAGCGGCCCGTCGAACGCGCCGCCGCCCGGCACCGAGTCCAGATGGCTCCCGGTCAGGACGGCGTCGCCCCGCGTCCCTTCGCTGGGGAGCCACCAGGCGATCATGTTGCCGTTGGGGTCGTGCTCGACGTCCAGGTCGCGGCGGCGGGCCTCGTCCAGGAACCAGGCGCGGCATTCGAGTTCGGGCGGCGTCCACGCGAACCGGTGGTAGCCGCCGGTCGAGCCATCGCGCCCGACCGGCAGCAGCGCCGCCCACATCTCCTCGAAGCTCATGCGCGCATCGGAATACGAACGCCCCGCTCGTCGGCGACCTCGGACGCCCGCTCGTACCCGGCGTCGACATGCCTCATCACGCCGGTTCCCGGGTCGTTGGTCAGGACGCGCCGCAGCTTCTCCCCGGCGAGGGCCGTGCCATCCGCCACGCAGACCTGCCCAGCGTGCAGCGACCGCCCGATCCCGACACCGCCACCGTGGTGGATGGACACCCAGGTCGCGCCGGACGAGGTGTTCAGCATCGCGTTCAGCAGCGGCCAGTCGGCGATCGCGTCCGATCCGTCCGCCATGCCCTCGGTCTCCCGGTACGGGCTGGCGACCGAGCCGCAGTCGAGATGGTCGCGGCCGAGGACGATCGGCGCGCTGATCTCACCGCGCGCCACCAGGTCGTTGAACACCTCACCGGCCTTGTCGCGCTCGCCGTAGCCGAGCCAGCAGATCCGCGACGGAAGCCCCTGGAAATGGACCTTATCCTGCGCCATCCTGATCCACCGGGTCAGCGGCTCGTTGTCCGGGAACAGGTCGAGGATCGCCTGGTCGGTGCGCGCGATGTCCGCCGGGTCACCCGACAGTGCCGCCCACCGGAACGGCCCCTTCCCCTCACAGAAGAGCGGACGGATATAGGCGGGCACGAACCCCGGGAAATCAAAGGCCCGCTCATATCCGGCAAGCTGGGCCTCACCGCGAATCGAGTTGCCGTAGTCGAATACTTCGGCGCCCGCGTCCTGGAAACCGACCATCGCCTCGACGTGCGCGGCCATAGACGTCCTGGCCTTGTCGATGAAAGCGGCCGGGTCCTTGTCGCGCTCGGACGCCATGTCGTCGAACGCGACCCCGCGCGGCAGATAGGTCAGCGGGTCGTGCGCGCTCGTCTGGTCGGTGACGACGTCGATCGGCGCGCCTTTCCGGAGCAGTTCCGGGACGATGTCGGCGGCGTTTCCGAGCACCGCGATCGACAGCGGACGCCGCGCCGCCTTCGCCTCCTCGGCGAGCCGCAGCGCCTCGTCCAGGCTGTCGGCCCTGACGTCGCAGTACCGGTGTTCGACGCGGCGGTCGATCCGCGACGGGTCGCATTCGATGCAGATCGCGACGCCGCCGTTCATCGTCACGGCGAGCGGCTGCGCGCCGCCCATCCCGCCGAGCCCGGCGGTCAGCGTGATCGTCCCGGCGAGCGACCCGCCGAACCGCTTCTCCCCGACGGCCGCGAACGTCTCGTAGGTGCCCTGGAGGATGCCCTGCGTGCCGATGTAGATCCACGACCCGGCGGTCATCTGCCCGAACATGGTCAGCCCCAGCGACTCCAGCCGGCGGAACTCCTCCCACGTCCCCCACTGCGGCACCAGGTTCGAGTTCGCGATCAGCACCCGCGGCGCCCACTCGTGCGTCTGGAAGATCCCGACCGGCTTGCCGGACTGGACGAGCAGCGTCTCGTCCCCCGCCAAGTCGGCCAGCGACCTGATGATGCCGTCGAAGGCGTCCCAGTTCCGGGCCGCCTTCCCCGACCCGCCGTAGACGACCAGCTCGTCCGGGTGCTCGGCGACCTCGGGATCGAGGTTGTTCTGGATCATGCGCAGGGCGGCCTCCTGCGGCCAGCCCTTGGCGGCGGTCAGCGACGTGCCGCGCGGCGCACGGACGGGGCGTGGACCTGACATCTTCGGCTCCTTCGTGAGAGCGGGTTCAGGGGAGCTTGCTTGAGAGTTCGTGGACGCGGGCGGACGGTTCAGGACAGCGGGCCGATCACGGTCTCGGCGGCGGCGACCAGGGACCCGTCCCCGACCATCTCGGTGGCCGCGGCGATCTCGGGCGCGAGGTAGCGGTCCGGGCCGGGCGGCGGGACGGCCTCGCGCAGCTTCGCGACGACCGCGCCGGTCGCCGGTCCGGGACGCAGCGGGGTGCGCAGGTCGAGGGCCCGCGCGGCGGTGAGGATCTCGATGGCGATGACCTGCGCGAGCCCGTCCACGGACCTGCGCAGCTTGCGGGCCGCGTTCCACCCCATCGAGACGTGGTCTTCCTGCATGGCCGAGCTGGGAATCGAGTCGGCGCTCGCCGGGGCCGCGCGCCGCTTCAGATCCGACACGATCGCGGCCTGCGTGTACTGCGCGATCATGTGCCCGGAGTCGACACCGGGATCGTCGGCGAGAAAGGCGGGCAGCCCATAGGACCGCCCCTTGTCGAGCATCCGGTCGGTGCGCCGTTCCGACATCGACGCGACGTCCGCCGCCGGAACCGCGAGAAAGTCGAGCACATACGCGATGGGAGCCCCATGGAAATTGCCATTGGACTCAACACGCCCGTCCGGCAGCACCACAGGGTTGTCAATGGCGGACGCCAGTTCCCGCCCGGCCACCAGTTCGGCATGCGCCAGCGTGTCGCGGGCGGCCCCGTTCACCTGGGGGGCGCAGCGCAGCGAGTACGCGTCCTGCACCCGCGTGCAGTCGGGCCCGCGATGCGACTCCATGATCTCCGAGTCGGCGAGCAGCGCCCGCAGATTCGCCGCCGACGCCGCCTGCCCCGGATGCGGCCGAAGCTCTTGCAGGTCGGCGGCGAAGACGCGGTCGGTGCCGAGCAGCGCCTCGACGGTCATCGCGGCCGCCACGTCCGCCGCCGTGAGGAGCTGCCGTAGGTCCTCGATGGCCAGGGCGAGCATGCCGAGCATCCCGTCCGTGCCGTTCAGGAGGGCGAGCCCCTCCTTCGCGCCCAGCGTGACGGGCTCGATCCCGACCTCCGCCAGCGCCTCGGCCGCGGGCTTGAGCACCCCGTCCGCGTCCCGGACCGACCCCTCGCCGATCAACGCCAGCGCCACATGCGCGAGCGGTGCGAGGTCGCCGGAACACCCGAGGCTCCCGTGCTCGAAGACCTGCGGGGTGATCCCGGCGTTGAGCAGCGCCGCCAGCGTCCGCACCGTCGCGACCTGGACGCCGGTCCGCCCGGTGGCGAGCGTCCTCAGCCGGAGCAGCATCAGCGCCCGGACGACCTCCCGCTCGACCTCGGGACCCGTCCCCGCCGCGTGCGACCGGACGATGTTCAGCTGCAACTGGGCCCGCATCTCGGGCGCGATGTGGCGCGTGGCGAGCGCCCCGAACCCGGTGGAGACCCCGTAGACGGGCGTCGGATGCGCGGACAGTTCCTCGATGTGGGCCCGCGACTCCCCGACCAGCTTCAGCGCCTCGTCCGCCAGCACGACCTTCGCGCCGCCGCGCGCCACCGCCGCGACCTGCGCGAAGCCGAGCGGTTCCGGACCGACCCGAACGCCGTTGTCCCCCATGTCAAAGCTCATACCCACCATTGCAGCGCCCGCGCCCGCCGCGCACGAGGGCCGCCCAGCCGAACGTGTCTCAGATACGAGACAGTGCCAGCACGACGCCCACCTTCCACCACCACACCCCGGACCCCTCCGCGGTGAACGCGATAACAGAAGAGATATTCAATATTGCATCTCACATTCATTGAATTTACTCTCAATTAATCTCGGGTCCGGCGATATCGGGCGGCCGCGCCGATCGCGGGCACGCCCCGCCGACCCTTCACCAGAAAGCTCCCCCATGCCGCATTCCAGAACCAAGGCGATCGCGGCACTGTGCGTCGCCTTGGCCCTGCCCGCCGCGACCTTCTCCCCCGCGTCCGCGGCGCCGACGCCCCGGGCGCCCCAGGAGCCCACGTACGAGATCGCGACCGTCAACGGCTCGGGCTGCCCGCCCGGGTCCGTCACCGTCACGCCCGAGGCCACCGGCTTCAGCGTCATGTACACCCGTTTCACGGCCAAGGTCGGCGGCACCGCCACACCGACGGACTTCCGCAAGAACTGCCAGATCGCCCTGAACGTCACCGTCCCGGAGGGCATGACGTACGCGGTGAAGGGTGTCGATCACCGCGGCTACGCCGAACTGGGTCCCGCGACGACCGGTCAACTCAAATCGAGTTTCTACTTCTCAGGCCATGCGCAGACCGGGATGCACACGAAAGACATTCCCGGCCCTGACGGCAACTACTGGCTGCTCAGCTACAGAGTCCCGCCCGCCGACCTCCAGTGGATACGTTGCTACGACGTTGCGAGGCTCAATCTCAACACCGAAGTACGCCTGGCGTCCTCGGACAAGTCCCAGCCCGCCATCGTGGACGTGAACGCCGAATTCGGCACTTCCTACTACCTCGAATGGAAGAAGGCCTGCGACTGACGGAAGCCCCCGCGCCACCCCGCGGGGGGGCCTGGGCGGGCGAGCCCGTCTCAGATACGAGACAATGGGCGCATGTCCCAGGTACCGGCCGCACGCCGCGCCCTGGCGGTCCTGCGCCTGCTGGCCACCGCCCCGGGCCCCCTGCCCGCGTCCTCGATCGCCCGCTCCCTCGGCCTGCCCAGGTCGAGCACGTACCACCTGCTGACCGCGATGGCCGAGGACGGTTTCGTCACCTACATCCCCGAGGAACGCCGCTGGGGCCTGGGCGTCGCGGCGTTCGAGATCGGCTCCGCCTACCTGCGTCACGAACCCCTGGAACGCCTGGCCCGCCCCCTCCTGCGCCGCCTGGTCGACCGCGTCGGCGAGATCGTCCAGCTGGGCATCCTGCACGGCCCGGAGACCCTCTACCTGCTCAAGGAGCAGCCCGTCCGGCACGCGACCCTGATCACCGACGTCGGCGTCCGGATGCCCGCCCACCTCACCGCCAGCGGCCGCTCGATGCTCGCCCACCTGCCCGCGGCGCAGGTCCGCGCCCTGTTCACCGCCCCCGCCGCCACCCGCACGTCACCGTTCATCAGCCGCACCGGCCGCGGCCCCACGACCCTCACCGACCTGCGCCGCACCCTGTCCGAGGACGCCCGCCGGGGCTGGTCCGCGGAGGACGGCCACATCACCGAGGGCTTCGCCAGCATCGCCGCCTGCGCCTTCGACCACACGGCCCACCCCACCGCCGCCATCACGATCACCTTCCGCCGCGAGGACCACCCCGAGGAGACCTGGCCGCCCCTCGCCGAGCAGGCCCGCGCCACCGCCACGACCCTCACGACCCGCCTCAACGGCCGCCTCCCCAACACCTGACCAAAGTCAGGGTCGGCGGCTGGCGTTCGAGCAGTGTGCCGCCTGTCCGGGCCCGCCTAGGTTCGACCTCGCCAGATTGGACGGTCGAGCGGGAGAACCCGAGTGATCACGTTGCGGGGACTGACGAAACGGTACGGCGACAAGACCGCGGTGGACGACCTGTCCCTGCACGTCGCAGCCGGAAAGGTCACCGGCTTTCTCGGCCCGAACGGGGCCGGGAAATCCACCACGATGCGCATGATCGTGGGCCTGGACCATCCGACCGCGGGCGAGGCCCTCGTCGATGGCCGCCGCTATGTGGGAATGGCGCGTCCGATACGCGAGGTCGGCGCCCTGCTGGACGCGGGCTCCGTACACCCCGGCCGTTCGGCACAGGCGCACCTGCTGGCGATGGCACGCAGCAACGGAATCCCGCGTCCACGCGTGGCCGAAGTGCTCGGCCTCGTCGGACTGGAATCCGTGGCCGCCCGCCGCATCGGCTCATTTTCCCTGGGAATGCGCCAACGACTAGGAATCGCCGGAGCCCTCCTGGGTGACCCGGCCGTCCTGATGTTCGACGAGCCAGTGAACGGCCTAGACCCCGACGGTGTCCTGTGGGTGCGCAAACTGATGCGCGGCCTGGCAGCCGAAGGCCGCACGGTTTTCGTGTCGTCCCACCTCATGAGCGAAATGCAACGCACCGCGGACCAACTCGTCGTGCTGGGCCGCGGACGCCTCCTGGCGGACGCGCCAATGGCCGAGGTCATCGCACGCGGCTCCGGCAACGCGGTCCGCGTCCGCACCCCCCGCGCCACCGACCTGGGCGACCGCCTGGCCGCCGTAGGCGCCGAAGTACGCCACCCAGACACGGACGAACTCCGAGTCACCGGCCTGCCAATAGACCGGGTCGGCCTCATCGCCCACGAGATAGGCGTCCCCGTTCTCGAACTGAGCGCCGTCGAAGCATCCCTCGAAGAGGCGTACATGGACCTGACCGGTACGAGCGTCGAATACGGCACCGGAATGCCAGGCGCGGAGGCCCTGCGATGACCAGAAACACCACGACCACCTCCTCCGGCGGCGGCGTCCAAGGCGCCCTCGCCTCCGAGTGGACGAAACTGTGGACGATCCGTTCCACTTACTGGGGCCTGGCGGGCGCGCTGCTCCTGATGGTCGGCATGTCCCTGGTCATGGGACTGGTGACGGTGTCGAACAACACCGAGGAGTACGTCCAGGAACGCCCCGGAGTCGTCTCGGTCAGCGACATGGCGACCAGCTCGCTCGACATGGTGCAGTTCGTCGTCCTCGCCCTGGCCATTCTGATGGTGACGGGCGAATACGCGACGGGAAGCATCCGCGCGACGCTCCAATGGATCCCGCCCCGAGGCCGGATGTTGTCGGCGAAGGCGGCCATCGCGGCGGTGGTCATCTTCCCCTTCGGGGTACTCCTGGGCCTCGCCGGCACGGCCGTGGCCTATCCGGCACTCGGAGAATGGGGACGCCTCGACGCGGGCGACGTCGTCCACGACGCACTCATGACCGGCCTGTACCTGGCGGTGCTGAGCGTGCTGATCCTGGGCGTCGGCACGATGCTCCGCAGCACCGCCGCCACGCTGACGACCGCGTTCCTTTTCGTCATGGTGCTGCCGGTCATGCTGGTCAACAGCCATTCGACATTGCTCAAGCACATCGCGGACGCCCTGCCGAGCACCGCGGGCCGCCACCTCCTGAACGGCGACGGCCCCTACCCCGCACCCATCGCACTGGCGATCCTCGCCGCGTGGACAGTGGCGGCCCTATGGGGCGGAGTCACCGTCCTACGCCACCGCGACGCCTAGCCGCGGCCGGGCACGGTGGGGAGGATGATGTGCGAGGCCCGCTGCGTGTCGTGGAACACGGTGTTGTCGGCGATGACGTGCCGCCGCTGTGCGCCGGGCGGTTCGCCGGTGTTCGGGTTGACGTCGAAGCGCGGGTGGTTGGAGCTTGAGATGTCGACGCGGATTCGGTGGCCGGCCACGAAAAGGTTGCTCGTGGGGTAGAGCGTGATCGTGACCTCGGTGGCCTCGCCCGCGGAGAACGGGCTCGGCGGGAGCGGGCTCGGCGGGTCACCGGCCCGGTACCTGAGCCGGATGATCGAATCGGTCAGGTTCAGGGCGTAGCCGTGGGGATGGGCCGCCGAGGGTGGGTAGAGGTCGATCAGCTTGGCGGTGAAGTCGGTGTCGGCCGCGGTGGTGGCGACCCACAACCGGACCTCGATCGGCCCGGTCACCTCAAGGTCGTCGGCGAGCGGATCGGTCTGGAAGACCAGGACGTCGGCGCGTGCCGCGAGCGGCAGGTAGGGCGGCCGGCAGCCGTACAGGTCCGCGGATTCGCGCTGGTCGAAGCCGCCCGGTTCGACGAGGGTCTCGATGCCCTCGAACAGGAACGTGTCCCGGGGGTCGGTGATCCCAGATGGCAGGCCGGGCGCCTCGAACAGTGAGGACACGTTGCCGCCGATCGACGGTACCGGGTCGGCCGGGTCGAACCGGTAGGTGGTCGAGGAGCCGTCCACCACGGGCGGCTGAGGGCTCAGGCCGCCGTCCTGGTGCAGGTAGTAGGGGACGTAGACGGTCCGCGCCAGTGGCCACTCGAACTCGTCACGCCACCGGCCACCGTGGCTGAGCCGGCCTTCCGGGCCGCGCGCGCCCGATCCCCCGCCCATCACGAAGATCCGCACCGGCGGGTCATGGTCGGCGCCGTTGGGCCGACCCTTGAGCCACCGGTCGTACCAGCGCAGGTGAGTACCGAGGACGTCGATGGCCGCGTCCTGGCCGAACCACAGGTCGCCCGCCGACGTCTCCCCGGTCCTGTCGTGCGACCAGGGCCCCACGATCAGCTTGACAGGCCCGGTCTTGCGGGCCGACAGCCCCTCGAACAGCTCGAACGTGGCGCGAGTGTAGGAGTCGTACCAGCCGCCCATCAGCAGTGTGGGCACATCGGTGAAACGGTCGAGATGGGCGGCCGGATTGATTCCCGGGTTCGTCCAGAAGTCGTCGTAGCCGTCGTGGTTGAGCAGCGCGAACGCCAGCCGCTCATACGGCGGGACAAGGGCGAGCTGGGTGGCTCCGGGCCGGATCGGCCAGCGGCGCAGCCATTGCCCGAACGGTACGGGGTCCTGGTTGAGAGCGGCGTCCACCCACGGTCGTGCCTTGAGCGCCGCCTGGGTGTTGCGTGCGGAATGCCAGAACAACCAGGCGATCCACCGCAGTTCCAGCGCACCGCCGTGCCGGATCGAGCTGGTGTAGCCGTTGGCGCCGCTCTGGTTCGGCACGATCGCGGCCAGCCCCTCGGTGCCGGCGGCGGCCAAGGCCGTCTGCGTCCAGCCGACATAGGAGGTGCCCCAGGTGCCGACCTGGCCGTCGCACCACGGCTGGGCGCGCACCCAGCCGACCGTGTCCTGCCCGTCCTCGGCCTCGCAGCCGAGAAACCCCAGCTCCCCCTCGGACCCGAAACAGCCGCGGCAGTCCTGGATCACCACGACGTAGCCCCGCGCGGTGAACCAGTGCGCCCACTCGGTCTCCTCCCCGGACTTGTCGTACGGGGTCCGGACCAGCAGAGTCGGCAGCGCCGTGCCGACGACGCCGTCCTGCCCGGCGGGCCGGTACACATCGGTGGCCAGCCGCACACCATCGCGCATCGGGACCATAAGGTCCGAATCCAGGGCCGTGTGATACATCGGCTCGGAGAAACCCCCGTCGGCTGCCATGGCTCTAGTCCTTCGCGCCGCAACCGGCCTTGCTCTCGCTGCGCTCAAGACGCTGGCTGAGGATGGCGCCCTCCCATCCCCCGAAAGCCGCCGACTTGATCTGCCCCGTCTGGACGAACCCCGCCCGCTCGTAGTAGCGGACAAGCCCCTGGTCCCCGCCCGCCCAGCACTGGACCCTGAGCAGGCTGATTCCCCTCTCACGGGCTTCGTCCCTGGCACGGTCCATCAAGGCTTTACCAACGCCGAGCCCCGCGACCCGCCGGTCGATGACAAGGGCCTCCAGAAAAAGGTCCGGCTCCTCAACGGAAGGAATGGACTGAGGCGCGGCCCCGAGCCGCATGGCCCCGACCAGATCGCCCTCGTACTCGGCGACGCGCATCTCACCCGACCCGGCGAACCGCTGAACCCTCGCGATGCTCTTCGGCTTTTCCGACCAGGGGTCCGACCCCCACTGCCCCGACCGCCCGGACGCGACGAGCCATTCGACCGCCCGATCGTAGAGCGCCAGAACCGCCGGGACGTCCGCCATGTTCCCAACCCGGATACGCACCTCTACCTCCACCACCGCCGTGATCCGGAACCATCGCTTCGACGTTAGCGGGACATCAGAAGGCGTGACTGTGAGTGCGCTCACACCCGTCTCACGTCCCAGAGCCACCCAAGACGACCGTGAAGCACCAGGTACCAGCACACCCCCGGGCCCTGCGGGCGCGGGGGTGAGTGCGGTGATGCAGCGCGTTACTCCTCGAACTTCTTGTAGGCGCACTGCACCGGAGTCGTGTCGCCCGCGCCGTCGACCGTGCAGATCCTCATGCGATACGTGTAACCGTCGGTGATGTCACGGGGCATGGTGACCGCTGTGCCCTTGCCGTTGCCGTTGTACATCGACTTCAGGTTCCGCCAGGTACCGGTCTCCAGGAGCTGGAGCGTTCCCCGGACACCGTGACCGTCCGCCTTGGAGTCCTTGATGTAGAACTTGTCCGGGTCGGAGTCCACGTGCAGCATCGACGCCGCCAGGTCGTTGGCCCGGTCGTAGAGCACCACCTGGGTGTTCCCGGCGAACGCCGTACCCGCCGACCCACCGATCACGGCGACGGCCCCGGCCGCGACCACCCCTGCCTGCACAAACCGCCTTTTCGCCATTGCGACTCCCCACCCAGAAGACGACCGTCCAGAATGCTTGATCACCTCGAACATCGAAGCGACCACCCGCAACGATCGTGCAATGGACGGCTACGAGCCGGTGCGCGGGAATGTTGCGCGGACGATGCGTCCCTCAGGCGTGCCCGACCAGGACCACGTGGCGGCCAGCGCCTCCACGGCGAGCAGTCCGCGACCTCCTTCCGCGAGTTCGGCCAGACTGCGAAGCCGAGGCTCCCTCGCCCCGCCCTGGTCGGTGACGTAGACGATGACCCCGGCCACGTCCATGCTGATATCCACCGTGAACCGGCCGCCCTCGGCGTCGCCCGACCGCGTGTGGCGGACCGCGTTGACGGCCAGCTCGTCCAGGACGAGAAGGACATCGTCCAGGGCCGGAAACCCGGCCAGCAGGTGAGCGGCGAACGTCCGCACGAACCTGACCTGGTCGGGCCTCCCCAGGAACTCGCGCCGCCAGTACATCGGCGTCTCGGACGGGGCGGGCGCGGGAACGGCGAGCAGCATCTGATCACCTCTCGGGACGGGTGTGTCATCGACCGTTCCATCCTCAGTAACCGCTCTACTTCAGTACGTAAAAGGACCAGGTAGGCGGACCCGGGGGAACCACAGCACGCCTTCACCGTGAACGTTCCGCCCGTTTACGTAAACGATCCGAACGCCACCGATCCGAACATCAGATCTCACCTTCGATGCTCGAACACCCGTCCTATCGCCGACACGCTCAGAGACCACGTGATAACACAGAGTGGACATGCTGATCCCCCGGTCATGGAGGTCTCCGGTGACCAGCCCATTCGTCCGTCGGCGCCGCCTCGGCATTGAGATTCGGACCCTCCGCGAGCTGAACGGAATGACCGCCGACGACCTGGCGCGCCGCATCTACCGGTCACGCATGACGATCTCCAAGCTGGAGAACGGCCGATGCCGCCCCGACGTCGCCGACGTCATGAAGATCATGAACATCCTCGGCGTCACCGGCGAAAAATGGACCGAGATCCTGCGGATCGCCGGTGACGCGGCCGAGCGCGGCTGGTGGGACACCTACGGCGACGCCATGGGCCCCCGCCAACGCATGTACGCCGACCTCGAATCCGGCGCCGCCACCATCCGCGAGTACAACCAGTTCACCATTCCTGGCGTCCTGCAGATGCCTGACTTCATCAGGTTCATTATCGAGCTGGCCGTGGCGGAGGGAGAGAGCGCCTTCATTGCTGACCGGCTTTTGGAGGCTCGGCTTCGGCGCCGGGCGCATGTGCTTGGCGAGACGGGGCCGCGGTACGAGGTCATCCTGGACGAAGTCGTAGTACGCCGCCCCACCGCACCACCGGAACTCATGCTCGCTCAGCTGCGATCGCTGATCGAGACGGCCACCCGCCACCCTTACGTCACAGTGCTCGTATTGCCCATCTCGGCGGATTTCACGGGACGTCTGTTGCCCAAGTCGGCGTTCTTCCTCTTCGACTTCAAGGACACAGCCGACCCTGCTCTGGCAGTAGTTGACACGGTTAGCACAGACATCGTGCACATCGACCATGACGAGGTGATGCGGTATAACCAACGGTACGAGCATCTTCGGCAGGCCGCTCTCTCAGGTGCTGCGAGTCTCGGTCTGCTTGCAGATGCAGCCGACGACCTTGAGAAAAGGATCGATCCCTCCCGATGACTACCCAGTACGGCACCTGGCGCAAGTCCCGCTCCAGCGAAGCCAACGGTGCTTGCCTCGAAGTTGCCCGTTCGAGCAACGGCACCATCGGCGTGCGGGACAGCAAGCAAACTGGAGCAGGCCCAATCCTGGACTTCTCCATCCCAGAGTGGGCGGCCTTTATCCAGGCCATCCGCTCTACCAAGCTCTAGCAAGCGAGAAAGGCCGAGCCCCGTCGAGTTCAGGCTCGGCCTTTGCTTTCCATATGGCGCTCCCAACGGTGGTCGCATGGAAGTGGACCGCTCCGGGAACAGTTCCTCACCCAGACGCATGGCGCGACGGCACGTAGATCCAGGCCGCGTTCTGGCCGCCACAGTGGACGCACGCCGTCATGGTCAACACCTGTCGGACGCGCTCCGCAGCGGCAGGGTCAGCAGACGTGCCACCGACGCTGCCGCCTTCGCGTACGGCGTCCCGGAGCATGAGGGCATGGCCGGGGTACTCGTGCATGCAGGTCAGACAGCACAAACTGGTGTGGACGGCTGCGCGTGTCCGCTGCGCGTCAGCTCCGAATGCGGCCGCTAGTGCCTGGTGCAGCCGCCGCGTGTGGTCGGTCCAGGACGCGTCAGCGATGCTGGTCTCCAGCAAGGCAATGTTTCCCATCAGTGCGTCACGGCTGAACGTCTCGAAGTCCTCGCGGACTGGATAGTCGCGGCCATTGATCGTCAACGTGTGGTCGGCGGGCAGGTCGAATGAGGCTGCCTCCTCGGCCGAGGTCGCCATAGCCTGGGGATCGCGTTCGCCGTCCAAGCGGTCATCCTCGAAGAGGACGAACATGCCGCCGTTGCCGTCCACATCGTTGGGCTTCAGCCGATGGTCGGCATCCATAAGATGGCCCAGATCGTGCTTGAGGAGCAGAGCCCCGATCAGCATTCTTTCGTGGGCGTGATGAGGATTGGCCAGCCAAAGCCCGACCACGGCGCCAGATTTGTCATACACGAGCTCGTAATCGGACCGGACCTTCTTCCTGAACAGCCCCATGACGGACCCTCCTGCGCCAGCGGACACACCGTGAGGCAGCAAATCACAGGAGGTAGGGGACCGGTCCCGGTTCACAGGATTCAGTCATGTAGGTCGGCGGTGACGGTTTGGATGGCGTGGAGTAGTTCGCGTCCGGTGGGGAAACCTTCGGGGTCTGCCAAGCGTTGGGCCGCCAGGCCGACGAGTAGGGCCTGGTAGTAGGCGCCGATTACCTCGGCCTGGCGTGTGTCTGATGACTTCACGTCGATGCCGAACAGTTCCGCCAGGCCCAGGCGTGCCTGGCGGTTGGATCCGGCGAAGGCGCGTTGCATGTCCGGTGTGCGTTCGTTGTGTGCGAGGACTTCGAACTGGATCGCCCACAGTTGCCTGTTCGCGCCGAAGGACTCGATCACCCTGGTCCAGGTCGCCTCGAAACGCTCGGCCGCGCTGGCGTAGGGATCGGACGCGGCCGCCAGGGCGGCGGCGACCTCGTCGCCCCATTCCGCGATCGCGTCGCGGAGGGCCTCGTTCAGCAGGGCCGTCTTCGAGCCGAAGTGGTAGCCGATGGCGGCGAGGCTGACGCCCGAGGCGTTCGCGATGTCGCGTGCGGTCGTGCGCGTGTAGCCCTTCTCAAGGAGACATCGCTTGGCACCGGCCAGGAGGTCTTCACGGTTTCCCATGCCCCTGACCTTACGCGATGTCTTGGACGTTTGTCTAACACAGATGTCTTGAACGTTTGTCTTAGAACGTGTAGCGTCTGGCTCACGCGACGCGCCTCCTCGAACGGACGGCGGGCAAGGAGCCCCACGATGACCGAGAACCCGAACGTCCTGATCTCCGGAGCGGGCATCGCGGGCGTCGCCCTCGCCTACTGGCTTCGTCAGCGTGGGTTCACGCCCACCGTCGTGGAGCGCGCCCCGTCGATCCGGGAAGGCGGCTACAAGATCGATGTCCGGGGCGCCGCGCTCACAGTCGTCGAGCGCATGGGCCTGCTGGACGAGATCCGCGCGATGCGCACCGGCGTGCGGAGCGGCACGGTCGTCAACGCCGCCGGTAAGCGCGTGGCCAGCATGGACGGGGATACCTTCGGCGGCCGGACGCACGGCGACGCCGAGATCCTGCGCGGCGACCTTCACCGGCTGCTGTACGAGCGGACAAAGAACGACGTCGAATACCTCTTCGGCGACTCCATTTCCGAGTTGAAGGAGACGTCCGACGGGGTCGAGGCCGTCCTGTCCAGTGGTCAGGCCCGGACGTTCGACCTGGTGGTGGGGGCCGACGGCCTGCATTCGGTCACCCGGTCGCTGGTCTTCGGGCCGGAGGAGGAGTTCGTCCGCCACCTCGGCTACCGGATCTCGATTTTCAGCGTCCCCAACCATGTGGGGTTGGATCGTGAGGAAGTCACCTACGTCGGTCCGGGCAGGACGACGCTCATGTACAGCACGGCGGGTGATGACGCCGCAAAGGCGATGTTCCTTTTCAGCGCCGAAAAGGTGGACGACCTGGCGCGCGACACCGAGACGCAGAAAAGCGACCTGGCATCCGCGTATGCGGGTGAGGGCTGGGAGGTTCCGCGACTTCTGGAGGGCATGAGCCACGCCACTGACTTCTACTGCGATTCGATCAGTCAGGTTCGTATGGAGAGCTGGTCCAAGGGGCGGGTCGTGCTGCTCGGGGACGCCGCGTACTGCGCGTCACCGGCGTCCGGGCAGGGGACGAGCCTGGCCCTTGTCGGCGCCTATGTCCTCGCGGGTGAGCTGGCGGCGGCGGACGGGAATCACCACACCGGTTTCGACAATTATGAGCGGGAGATGCGGCCGTTCGCCGAGACGAACCAGAAGCTCGGGCCGTCCAATATCAAGCGGATGGTGATGCGGACGAACGGCCAGGTCCGCGTGTCGATGGCGATGCTCGGGCTGCTGTCGCGTATGCCCGGCAAGGACCGCATCATGGCGAAGGCCGTCGCGCCGATCCACAAGGCCGCGAACGCCATCACGCTCAAGCCCTACGCATGACCGGGCCCGGCGCCGCCTTCAGGTAAGCCGTCAGAGCGGGGGCCAGTACCTCGGGCGGGACGAAATGGTCCTGGCCGGGGAGGATCTGGAGGCGTCCGTCCGGCAGGGCGGCGGCGATCTGTTCGCCGGTGTCGACCATCCAGGGCAGGCTGGCGCCGCCGCACAGCACGAGGGCGGGGACGGTCACGTCGCGCGCCTGCTCGGTCGGGGTGCGTCCGCCCCGGCTGTGCTCGCTCAGGATCTCGAAGGGGTCGTGCGGCAGGGTGCGGGCGTTCGCCTGTGTCTGCGGGTCCTGGCTCATCTGGTCGATGAACCGGGGCGGCATCCCCGTGGGCGTCAGGAAAGCGGTGATGGCGTCAACGGGACGGTCCCGCGCCAGGAACGCCGTGATCGTGGTGAGCAGTTCCTGCGACCGTTCTCGTTCCTGTTCGTCGTCCTGTAGGGAGAAGGGCGGTTCGTGCAGGACGAGCCGGGTGATCGGCAGGCCGGACGCGGCGGCGTGCAGCGCGAGGACCGCCCCGGACGAGTGGCCGTACACCGCCGCCGTCCCTCCGGCCTCGGCGATGAGCGCGTCGAGGTCCTCGACCTCGCGCTGGACCGCGTACGGGGCGGTGTCGCCGCTGCCGCGCCGGCCCCGGCGGTCGTAGTTGATCACGGTGAAGTGCCGTCCGAGTTCCTCGGCGAGCGGGCGGGTCGCCATGCCGTCGCACAGGGCTCCGGCCACCAGGACGACGGGCGGGCCGCCGCCGTCGCCGATCCGCTCGAAGGCGATGGAGGTTCCGTCGGCCGAGGTCGTCTTGTTCATATTCGTCCTCCGTGGGGCGTGGGTCGTGGCGCGGGGGCCTCTCCATGACGACACGGGCGGACGCCGATTTCGACATCATCGCGAGCGTCAGGCAGCCGTCTATTCTGGCGGTGGCGGCGGGACGCGCGTGGACGGTGGCACGGCCACGGCGGGCCGGTCCCGGGAGGAGCGGCAGATGCCCGTGCGCGTCCCACGTCCCCGTTGGTTCCTGCCGCTTGTCGCCGCCGGGGCGGCGCTGCTCGCGTCCGGGTTCGTGCTGGCCGAGCCGAAGGCGGACGACCACCGGACGGTCCGCGTCATGACCTACAACCTGCGCGGCGTCAACGACCCGCCGCCCAGGGACTGGAAGACCCGGCTGCCGCTCGTCGAGCACGTGCTACGCGACCATGACCCCGACCTGCTCGGCGTGCAGGAGGCGCGGTGGCACCAGGTGCGCGACCTGCGCCGCGCACTGCCGGGCTATGGCTGGATCGGCCTCGGCACGCAGGGCGGCACCCGCGACCAGATCCTGGCGATCTTCTACCGGACGGAGCGGTTCGAGGTCCTCGACTTCGACCACTTCTGGCTGTCCGGCACCCCGTCCGTCATCGGCTCGGCCACCTGGGGGAACCGGTACGTCCGGATGGTGACGTGGGCGAAGTTCCGCGACCGGCGCAGCGGGACGGTGATGTACCAGGTCAACACGCATCTGGACAACCTGTCGGCCGACTCGCGGCGGCGGAGCGCACGGCTGATCCTCGACCGTGTCCGCGGGTTCCAGAGCGGCGTGCCCGTGGTGCTCACCGGGGACTTCAACGCGACCGCCGGGGCGTCCGACGTCTACACGACCCTCGTCGGGCCCGGCGCGTTCCGCGACACGTGGACGGCGGCCGACCGGCACGGGCCGCAGTACCGCACCGAGAACCACTGGCTACCGCCCGAACGCGACGGGAAGCGGATCGACTGGATCCTGACGCGCGGCGCGGTCCGTGCGGTCTGGACGGAGATCGACCCGTACCGTGCCGGTGGCCTGTACCCCTCCGACCACAACCCCGTCGTGGCCCATCTGGAGTTCGGCCCCGGCACGGCCTGATCGCGGATGGTCAGGCGAGGCCGGACTTCTTCAGCCATTCCTCGGCGACCTTCTCCTGGTCGTCCTTGTCGATGGCGATGCGCTTCATCATGTCGAGGAGGTCCTGGGTGGTGAGCTTGGCGGAGACGGCGTTGAGGGCCGTCCGCGCCTTGTCGTCCACGGACTTCTTGTGGACCAGCGGTGTCACGTTCTGCGCGCTGAAGACGTTCTTCGGGTCTTCGAGGACGACGAGCTTGTTCTGCTCGATGGTGGGGTCGGTCGTGAAGAGGTCGGCCGCCTGGATCTTGTTCTCGGTGAGCAGCTTCACCAGGGTGGCCTGCGCGCCCGCGTCGAACGGCTGGAACTTCTTGAATTCGAGGCCGTAGGCGCTCTTGAGGCCGACGAGGCCCTGCTGCCGCGTCTTGAACTCCGAGGGACCGGCGATGGTGAGATCCTGGGCGACCGGCTTCAGGTCGGCGATCGACTTGAGGCTGTACTTCGCGGCGGTCTGCGGGTTGACCGTGACGGAGTCCTTGTCCTCGGCCTGTGCGGAGTTCAGGATCTCGACGTCGGCGGGCAGCTTGGCCTTGAGCGCCGCGTTGATCTGCTCGGTCGTCGCGGCGGTGCTGGTCTTGTCGACCGACGTCGTCAGCAGCGCGCCGTTGTACTCGGGCATGACGCTGATGCCGCCCTTGACGACCTGGTCGTAGTAGACCTCGCGGGCGCCGATGTTGAACTTGCGCGTGACCTTGACGCCCTTCGCTTCGAGGGCCTGCGCGTACAACTCGCCGAGAAGGTTGCTCTCGGGGAAGTTGGCGCCGCCGACCGTGACGGTGCCGCCGCCGCCACCGCCGCCGGAGAGCGGGTTGCCGTCGTCACCGGAGTCTCCGCCGCCGCAGGCGGACAGCGTCAGGGCGGCCACCAGGCCGGCGACCGCGCCACGGATGAGTATCTTCATGTCCTTTTCCTTCGGTCAGGATGAACGGGCGGAGCCGAGCAGGCCCGGCGAGACGATGAGGCGGCGCAGGCCCGCGAAGACCAGCTGGACGATCAGCGCGAGCAGCACCACCAGGACGGTGCCCCCGACGACCAGCTGGTAGTCGTTGCGGGCCAGACCGTCGATGATGTACCGGCCGAGGCCGCCGAAGCCCGGGTAGGCCGCGATGGTGGCGGTGGCGACGACCTGGATCGCGGACGTGCGGAGCCCGAGCAGGATCAGCGGCAGCGCCATCGGCAGCTCGGCCCGCCACAGTACGCCCCACCCGGTCATGCCCATGCCGCGGGCCGCGTCCTTGGCGTCGGCGTCGACCGCCCGGACGCCCTCGAAGGTGTTGACGAGGATCGGCGGGACGGCGAGCGCGACGAGCGCGATCAGCACCGGCGTGATGCTGTACTCGATCACGACGACGAACAGCACCAGCCCGAACGTCGGGATCGCGCGGGCGATGTTGGCGAGGCTGATGGCGAGGAACCCGCCGCGTCCGGTGTGGCCGACGAGGAGGCCGAGCGCCAGCCCGATCACGGCGGCGCAGGCCAGCGACACGCCGCTGTAGTAGATGTGCTGGAGCAGGCGGTGCGGGATGCCGTCGGCGCCGTGCCACTGGGAGGACGCGGTCAGCCACGTCCAGAACAGGTCGATCTGGTTCCACACGTCGTTCATTTGGCCCCTCCGCGTGCCCGCGCCCACGGCGTGAGAAGGCGTTGGACGGTGACCAGGATCGCGTCGGTGACGAGGGCCAGCAGCACGATCAGGACGGTCGCGGCGACGATCTGCGTCTGGAACTGGAGCTGGTAGCCGCGGATGATGTCGTAGCCGAGCCCGCCCTGGCCGATCAGCTGCCCGACGGCGACGAGGCTGATGGACGACACCGCGGCGACCCGCATCCCGGCGATGACGATCGGGACGGCGATCGGCAGCTCGACCTGGAGGAGGCGGCGCAGCGTGCCGAAGCCCATGGCGGTGGCGGCCTGCCGGACGGGTTCGGACACCGACGCGAGACCGTCCACCACGTTCGGGATCAGCACCGACAGGCTGTAGAGGGTCAGCGGGATCATCACGGTCGACGCGGTCAGCCCCGTGTACTGGATGAAGATCATGAACAGGGCGAGGGACGGGACCGCGTACAGCACGTTCGCGATGGTGAGCGTCGGCGGGTAGAGCCAGCCCCAGCGGCGGCACAGCACGCCGAGCGGCAGCGAGATCAGCAGGCCGAACAGCACCGGCAGCAGCGCCAGCCTGAGGTGGATCAGCGCGTGGTCGGTGAGCGTGTCGCGGTGGTCGCCGATCCAGGACCAGTCGATGTCCATCAGCCCGCGCCTCCACCGTCGGCGTGGGAGCCGTCATCGTCGGCCGCGGTCTCGGTTTCGGTCTCGGTTTCGGCCGCAGATGAGCCATTGCCGTGGGTGGGGACGGCGAGCAGGTCGGTTCCGGCGGCGGTGCCGATCACGGCGCCCGCCTCGTCGACGCCGACCGCCAGCCCGGCCGGGGAC